>DASVBE010000134.1:0-11843 GCA_036375995.1 Streptosporangiaceae bacterium
GGGTGCAGCGTCCCGCGCCGCGGCGTGGTCCAGCAGGTGGCGCAGGGCGAGCAGGCCCGTGCGCATTCCCTCCAGCACGGGGATGCCCTCGCTGCGGAGCGCGGCCGCCGTCGCCTGGTCTATGGCGCCCGGCAGGTTGGCCAGCACCACGACGGGGAGATCCGTGGCAGCAGCCGCGGCTCGCGCCGCGACCGGGTACGACTGGTCGCCGTCCAGCTCCGGGACCAGGTCCACGGCCAGGGCGAGCGCGGCCACCGCGGGGTCACCGGCCAGGGTGGTCAGCGACCCGGTGAACAGGCCCTCGGTGTTGCTGCCGGTGCCCCACACGTCCAGCGGGTTGGTGGGAAGCAGGCCCGGGTCGAGCAGCCCGGCCAGCCGCCCGGTGGTAGCCGGGGCGATCTCCGCGAACGGGACGCCGGCGGCGTCGGCCAGGTCCGCGGTGTGGGCGCGTTCCAGGCCGGAGTCGTGCACGGTGGCGATCCCGGCCCGCCGCCCGTCCGCCGCGCCGCCGGACGGCCAGCGGGCCCGGCGGCCCGCGCCGAACAGCTCCAGGGTGTCGGCCAGCTCGGCCAGGTCGCCGACCCGGTGCACGCCGTACGCGCCGGCCAGCGCGGCCCAGCCGCCGTCACCCGCGGCCAGCGCCCCGGAGTGCGCCGCGACCATGGTCCGCCCGGCCGCCGAGCCGCCCACGGTGAGCAGGACCACCGGGATGTCCCGCGCGGCGGCGGCGGCCAGCGCCGCGCGCAGCCGGGCCGGCTCGCGGATGGCCTCGAGAACCAGCGCGATGACCTTCGTGCCGGGCAGTGTGAGGGCGTATTCGAGGTAGGCCGCGGCCGGGGTGACGAGCTCCTGCCCGGACGAGACGGCCAGCGTGTACCCGATCGCCCGCCGGGTGCGCAGCAGCGCGGAGAACACCGAGCCGGAGTGGGTGACCAGCGCCACCGGCCCGGCGGGCAGCGGATCCGGCTCGACGTACCCGATGGCCCGCAGGCCGTGGGCCACGTTGACGAACCCCATGCAGCCTGCGCCGCACAGCGCCATGCCCGCGCCCCGCGCGGTCGCGGCCAGCCGGCCCCGCAGCGGCACCGGCCCGCCTGGCGGCACGTGATCACCGTGACCGTCAGGCTGGCCGCGAGGTCCCGCGCCCGGCGCGGGCCCGGGCCCGCCCGTGCCCCCCGGCGCCTCCCAGGCGTTGCCGTAGATCACCGCGGACCTGTCGCCGCGCCGGGCGGCCAGCGTCAGCTGGTCTTCCAGCGCCGCGTCCGGCACGCCGAGCAGCACGAGGTCCACCGGGTCCGGCAGGTCGGCCAGGGACGGCGCGCAGTCGTGGCCGCCGATCTGCCGGTAGCGCGGGTTGACCAGGTGCACGGCCGGCCGGGACGGGCTCCTGGCCACCTCGGCGACCATCCGCTCGCCGAAGCTGCCGGGTCGCGCCGAGGCGCCGACCAGCGCGATCCGGCGCGCCTCGAGCATCGCCCGGACGGCCGGCCCGTGGTCGCCGGGGCCCGCAGGAAGATGCCGTACTCCGTCGTCCTGACGACCGGCGAGCGACGGGGCCAGCGGCTCCGTCATGACCGCCGGATGATCTTGCGCACCACCGCGCCGGCCCGGCCGGCACCGCCGGCACCGGCGGCGCGGCCGCGGCGGCTGGCCTTGCGGTCCGCGATCGCCGCGCGGGCGGCCTGCCAGCCGGGGATGCCGCAGACGCCGCCGCCGGCGTGGGTCGCCGAGCTGCCGTAGTAGAGGCCGCGGACCGGCGTGCGGTAGTCCGCGTAGCCGGGCGCGGGCCGCATGTGGAACAGCTGCTCCAGGGACAGCTCGCCGTGGAAGATATTGCCGCCGATCAGGCCGTACTCGTGCTCCATCTCGTGCGGGCCGACGATGTCGCGGTGCAGGATCGAGGACTTGAAGTTCGGCGCGACCTCGTTGTAGCAGTCGATCATCCGGTCCGCGTAGGCCTCGAGCTCCTCGGTGTGCGGCGCATCGTTCCAGTCTTTGGGCACCCACTGGGTGAACAGCGACATGACGTGGTAGCCCTCGGGCACCAGCGACTTGTCGAACGCGGTGGGGATCACGCCGTCGCTGAACGGCCGGGCCGCGGGCCGGCCCTCGCGGGCGTCCTGGAAGGCCTGGCCGATGTACTCCATGGTGGGCGCCATCTCGACCGAGCCGGTGTGGTGCTCACCGAGCCCAGTGCCCGGGTCCGCGGTGAAGTCCGGCAGCTCGGCGAGGGCCAGGTTGATCTTGACCACGCCGCTGCGGGTCTTCCACCGCTCGATGTCGGTGACGAAGTCCGGCGGCAGGTTCTCCGCGCCGACGTGCTCCAGGAACGCGATCTTCGGGTGCAGCGTGGAGACGATCACCTTGGCGTGCAGTTCCTCGCCGCTGTCCAGCACGACGCCGGACGCCCGGCCGTCGGTCAGCAGAAGCCGCGATACTTTCGCGTGGGTGCGGATCTCCGCGCCGAAGCCGCGGGCGGCGGCCTCGATGGCGGCGGACACCCCGCCCATGCCGCCCTCCTGGAAGCCCCAGTTGCCCAGGTGCCCGTCGCCGACGTCGCCGATCGAGTGGTGCGCCATCACGTAGGCGGTGCCGGGCTCGTACGGGCCGGCCCAGGTGCCGATCACCCCGTTGACCGCCAGTGCGCCCTTGACCTGAGGCGACTCGAACCAGTCGTCGAGCAGGTCGGCGATGCTCATCGTCATCAGCCGGGTCACGTCGGCGATCGTGCGCACGTCGAGGCCGCGGTGCCGCCAGGCCAGCCGCAGCGTGTCGGCCAGTTCCCTGGGCTTATGGGAGCCGAGATTCGGCGGGACGGTGGTCAGCAGCGGGCCGAGCACCTCGGCCAGGCCCTCCAGCCAGGCGTCCCACTTCGGCATGACCTCGGCGTCCTTGCGGGACCACTTGGCGACTTCGGCGAAGTTCCGCTTGGCGTCGTCGGCGTACAGCTTGATCGACCCGCCCTCGGGGAACGCCTGGTAGTACGGGCCCATGGGGTAGATCTGGTAGCCGTGCCGGGCCAGTTCCAGGTCGTTGATGATCGTGGGCGGCATCAGGCTCATCACGTAGGAGAGCCGGGTGACCTTGAACTCGGGGGCGCCGGGCCAGGGGGCCTCGGTGGTCGCCGCGCCGCCGGTCTTGTGCCGGCCTTCGAGAACGATGGTCCTGGCGCCCGATCTGGCCAGGTATGCGGCGGCGACAAGCCCGTTATGCCCTCCACCGACCACGATCGCGTCGTATGTTGCGGCCATGAGCGTGCCTCCCTATGCCGGCGGCCAGCCGCCCGGTGAGCGGCCGGCGACTGCGCCTTACTCGTTTGACTGAATGTTCAGTTTAGAAAGCTGCTAGGCTAGCCGACAAGAGGCGGAGAGGAATGCCGCGATGACAGAGCAGGCCCAGGCGGTCGCCGCCGCCGCGCGTCCCGCCCTCGCGGGAAGCGCGGGCGCGGGGCGCAGCCACGGGTCCCCGGCGGGCCACGGCCATCAGGGGGGCGACGCCCAGGGGACCGCCGAGCAGCGCCGCGAGCAGATGCTCCGCGCCGCGCTCGAGGTGATCTCCGAGCGGGGATACCCGGACACCAGGATCGCGGACGTGGCCGAGCGGATCGGCATCAGCCCCGCCCTGGTCATCTATTACTTCAAGACCAAGGACCAGCTGCTCACCGAGGCCATCAGGTACTCAGAGGACGAGTGGTACGCCAGCTGCCAGCGGCGGATGGCGTCGCTGCCGACCGCGGCCGGGCAGCTGGAGGAGCTGGTCGCGATGTCCTGCCTGCCCGAGGCCGACCCCGAGCCGGCCGGCTACTGGCTGCTCTGGCTGGACTTCTGGGCCCAGGCCGCGCGCAACGCCGAGGTGGCCAGCGTCCGGCAGAAGTCCGATGAGCGCTGGCGGCAGATGATCACCTCGCTGGTGCTGGCCGGCCAGGCGGCGGGCGAGTTCCGCGGGATCGACGCGGCCGCGTTCGCGATCAGCCTGTCCGCGTTGCTGGATGGCCTGGCGGTGCAGATTGCCCTCGGTGATCCAGTGGTTGACCAGCTGGGCGCATTTGAGCTAAGCATGCATTTCGTTGCGGATCAGCTTGGTTTCCGGTGGGCCCCGGGACGGGGCCGCCCAGGAACGGCGGCGCAGGCGCAGCAGACCTAGCAGGCCTACCGGGAGGTGCCCGGAGTGCCCGGTGGCAAGATCGAGCTGGTTGCCCTGACCAAACGGTTCACCGAGGTGGCCGTCGACGACGCCCTCCAGGTCACCGGCCAGGCCAGCGCCTGACGGGTGCCGGGGCGGCGGGCTGGTCTAACGTTGCCGGATGCGCGTTATCCGGGTTCCGTACCATATCGACGACTTTCTCCCTGATCTGGACGTGCCGCTGGCGCCGGATCTCGATGTCACCGCCGACCTGACCGCGGCCGGGGCCTGGGGCCGGCTGGCGGTCCTGTACTCGGCGGTGAGCGAGCAGGTGGCGGACGCGGTCAGGGACGGGGCCGGGCTGCCGGTGGTGCAGTCCGGGGACTGCACCACCTCGCTGGGCATCGTCGCCGGGCTGCAGCGCACCGGTGCCGATCCCGGGGTCGTCTGGTTCGACGCGCACGGCGACGTGCAGACCCTGGAGACGTCCACCTCGGGTTACCTGGGCGGGCTGCCGCTGCGGCTGCTGGCCGGATACCGGCCCGAGCTGATCGCCGACGCACTCGGGCTCCGTGCGGTGCCGGAAGACCGGATCGTGCTGGCCGGCGCCAGGGACCTGGATCCGCCCGAGGTCCAGTACCTGGCCGGCGCGGCGATCCGGCGCCGCCAGGTCACCGACCTGACCGAGGCGGACCTGCCGGACGGCCCGCTGTACGTGCACCTCGACGTGGACGTGCTCGATCCTGGCGGGCTGCCAGGACTGATCCTCCCGGTATCCGGCGGCCCGGGCCCGGACGAGGTCGGCCGGGCGCTGCGCATGCTGCGCGCAACGGGCCGGGTGGCCGCGGTCGGTATCGCGTGCACCTGGCACCCCGGTCAGGGCGCGGCGGCGTACGTCCGCTCCTGGCTGGAGGACACCTTCGAGGGCTCCTGACGGCGCGCCAGAACCTGGCCATGCAGCGGGCCGGGCGCTCTGCTTGCTGAGACGCCGCACGGCAGAAGCGGTGGCAAACGGGTGGAGTCTTCTGGATTACATGATTACAGTTCTGCCGACGGCCGACTCGACAGGATGGGCGGACAGCATGAGCGAAAGCAGGGCGGGCAGCGGCAGACTGGCCCGGCTGATCGCGACGCGGGGCGGTAAGGCGGCGCCGGAGGCGCCATTCGTGATCGAGCACCGCGAGGCGCTGATCTACATGCTGTGCGAGGCGGCGGAGCTGGAGCACGGCATCATGTGCCAGTACCTGTTCGCGGCGTTCTCGCTCAAGCAGTCGGCCGGCGAAGGCGGCATGACCGGCTCCGAGCTGGCCGCGGTCCGGCGCTGGCGGGCCCAGGTCTCGCACGTGGCCGTCCAGGAGATGCTGCACCTGGCCCTGGTGCACAACCTGCTGACGGCGATCGGCGGGCCGCCGCACCTGGTCCGGCCGAACCTGCCCGCGCCCGCGGGCCACTACCCGGCCGGGGTCCAGCTGTCGCTCATCCCGTTCGGTGAGCAGGCGCTGCGGCACTTCATGTTCCTCGAGCGCCCGGAGGGGATGGACCTGGCCGACGCCGACGGCCTGGCCGCGATGGGCGCGGCAGCCCCGGTGCTGAACGAGCGCGACATCGTGCCGCGCGGCCAGGATTTCGCGACGGTCGGGCACCTGTACCGGTCGATCGAGGCGGGGATCGAGCACCTGGCGGCCAAGAACGGCGAGGACTGGCTGTTCACCGGCCCGCCGCGGGCCCAGGCGACGGCCGCTTCCTTCGGCTGGCCCGAGCTGGTCACCGTGACCGACGTCGCCAGCGCGAAGGCCGCGATCGAGGAGATCCTCGAACAGGGCGAGGGACCGCGCGGGCACTGGCGCAACGCGCACTTCGGCCAGTTCGTCAGCATCCTCGATGAGTACCAGCGGCTGCGGGCGGCGAACCCGGAGTTCGACCCGGTCCGCCCCGTGCTGGCGGCCAGCGTCCGGCCGCACGAGTACATCGACGACCTGCCGCTGATCACCGACCCGCAAACCGCACGGGTCACCGACCTGTTCAACGTGAGCTACGAGGTCCTGCTCCAGATCCTGGAGCGGTTCTTCGCGCACACGGACGAAACCGACGCCCAGCTGAAGGTCCTGGCTGACGCGACGATCGCGCTGATGCAGCAGGTCATCAGGCCGCTCGGCGACCTGATCCCGACGCTGCCGGCCGGCCCTGAGCACCCGGGCCGCACCGCCGGGCCGAGCTTCGAGCTGTTCTACTCCAGCGACTACCTGCTGCCGCACCGCCAGGCCGCCTGGACGCTGCTGGCCGAGCGCCTGGACGTGGCGGCCGGGCTGTGCGGCGAGCTGTGCACCAGCCCGGGTGCGGTGATCGGCAGCCAGCTCGACCCGGTCCAGGCGGCCATCCGGCAGATCGCGGCGTCGCTGGCCGCGCACCTGCCCCCGGACAGGCCGCAGGCGGCCATCGCCGCCAGCGAGCCGCTCAGTGCATCCGAGATCGACGCGATGGCCGCCCAGTGCGCCACCGTCCTGTCCGCGCTCCCCGCGGAGGCAGAAACGGCGCAGGTCACGGAGGCGGCGGCCGGGATCACCGCGGCGCTGCGCCCGGCGGCGGCGCGCAGCGCCCGCCCCGGCGGCGCCGGCACCGGTGCCGCCGCGGCGGCCGGCCGGCTGTGGGACGCGGCTCTCGCGGCGACCCGGCTGCGGGCCCGGCTCGGGACGCCGGGTGCCTGCCCGCCCGAGCTGACCGAGGCGACGGCGCGCCTGCAGGACCTGGCCCTGGCGCTGATCCCGGCGCCCGCCCGGCCGGCCCGGCTGGCCGGGCTGTGGCAGGCGCAGGCCAGCCTGCCGGCCGGCATTCAGGCCGCCGGCAACGGCCCGTACCTGGCCACCAACATCCCGGCCCTGGTCGACCACCTCGGGGTCGCCGCCCGGCCGGCGCCTCAGCTCGCGCTCTGCCGGTGCGGCGCGTCCGCGGCGAAGCCCACGTGTGACGGCACGTGCCACTCGAACGGGTTCAGCGACGCCAAGGACCCCAAGCGGGTCCCCGACCAGCGCGATGCCTTCCACGGCCAGCAGGTCACGATCTTCGACAACCGGGGCATCTGCCAGCACTCCGGCTACTGCACCGACCGGCTGCCGGCGGTCTTCCGCACCGCTGCGGAGCCCTTCGTGGCCCCCAGCGGCGGGCGGATGGACGAGATCATCCGCGCCGTCCGGGACTGCCCGTCCGGCGCGCTGTCCTACGCGCTCGGCGGTCACGAGGCACGCGGGCACGTGGACTGGGACCACGCCCGGGGGCCGGCGATCGAGGTGACCGCCGACGGCCCGTACCGGGTCACCGGTGCTGTCCCGCTGACCGGTGCGGACGGTGAGCCGGCCGCCCGCGCCCAGGGCGCCTCGGCCGAGCACTACGCGCTGTGCCGGTGCGGGCACTCCCGCAACAAGCCCTTCTGCAGCGGCATGCACTGGTACGTGGGCTTCCGCGATCCCCTGCCGCGCCCCAGCCCGGCCCTGTTCGAGTGGGCGGGCGGCCTCGGGCCGCTGACCAGGACGGCCCGGCTGCTGTACGAAAAGCACGTGCCCGCCGACGCCGTCCTGGCGGCGGCCTTCGCCGCCATGCCCGCCGACCAGCCGCACCGGCTGGCGGCCTGGCTGGCCGCGGCCCTGGGCGGCCCCGGGCAGGACGAAGCAGCTCAGCCGGCCGCCGCGGTCCTGCCGCCCGGCAGCCCGCCGCTGACCGAGGACCAGCGGGGCCGGTGGGTCATGCTGGCCGGCCTGGCCGCCGACGAAGCCGGGCTGCCCGCCGACCCCGGTTTCCGCGCGGCCTGGTCAGCGGCCATCGAGTGGCTGTCCCGGTCAGCAGCCGCCGCGCCGCCCGCGGCCGGCGCCCCGGCACCGATACCGCGCTGGGACTGGGGACCGCCGGGCCCGCCCGCGCCGGACCAGGACGAGCCGGCCGGCACCCAGCCCGCCCCGCTGCCCGGGCCGGAGGAGCCGGTCAGCTTCGGCGCGCACATCAAGCCGCTGTTCCGCAGCCGCGACCGGCAGGCCATGAGCTTCGCCTTCGACCTGTGGTCAGCCGACGAGGTACGCGCCAACGCCGGGGAGATCCTGGCCCGCCTCGCCAACGGCTCCATGCCCTGCGACGGCCCCTGGTCCCCGGCCCAGATCGACGTCTTCCGCCGCTGGACCCAGACCGGAACGCAGCCCTGACCTACTCCCCGGCGAGCCGCTGGCCCGCGCCTTCGGTCACGAGAGCACGCGGCGGCGGAAGTTGTGCAGCCCGATGGCGAGGAAGACCACCGCGAAGCCGAGGGCGACCGGGTAGATGACGAACAGGTGCAGGTGCGGGGCATTCGTGAACGCCGCCCGCATGCCCTCGTTGACGTAGATCAGCGGGTTGACCAGCACGACCGTCTGCAGCCAGTGCCACCCGCCCACGGTGACCGGCGCCAGCCGCGTCCACGTGTAGTACGTCCCGCCCAGGAACGTGATCGGCAGGATGATGAAACCGAACATCAGCCCGATGTTCCGCGGCTCGAAGCTCGTCCCCAGCACCAGGCCCAGGCCCGCCATCGCGACGCAGGCCAGCGGGACGAAGGTGATGATGATCCACCAGTGCAGGCTCAGCTCGGCGTGCACCCCGGCGGCGTGCACGACCGACGCGATCGGCAGCACGATCGCCGCCGAGAACACGCCCTGGGCCGCGCCGGACAGCACCTTGGCCATGGCCACCAGCCAGATCGGGCACGGCGCCTGCACCCGGTCCTCGATCTCCCGGGTGAAACCGAACTCCTGCGCCATGTTCAGCGCGATCGACTGGACGCCCTGGAACATCACCGAGATGCCGACGACGCCGGGCACGAGCACGGTGGCGAACGCCGACGACGCGGCCGCGGACTGGCCCCCCACCGCCTGGCCAATCTGCGGGAACACGTACAGGAACACGAAGCACAGCAGGAACGGCTGGATAACCGTGCGCAGCACGAACTCCCAGAAGTGCTTGCGCACCACGACCAGGTCGCGCAGCAGCAGCGCGCCCAGCGCGGTCCAGCTGGCCCTGGCCACCGAGCGCAGCGGCCGCACCGGCGGCAGCGGCGGCAGCGCAGCCGGGCCGCCGCCGGCGGCCGGGGACGGGGACTGGGCAGCAGTCGTCGCCATCAGTCGCGCAGTTCCTTCCCGGTCAGGCTGATGAACACGGTCTCCAGGCTGGGCTCGGCCACCGACACGTCGCTGAGGTCGAACCCGTCCCGCTCGGCGGCCAGCACGATCCGCGGGATCAGCCGCCCCGAGCCCTTGACGTGCAGCTCCAGGCCGCCGTCCACCGGCCGTGAGCGGGTCACCCCGTCGATCTCCGCGGCCAGCAGCTCCGCCAGCCGGTCCATGTCACCGGCCGACTTCACGGTGACGACCGTGTCCGCGCCGATGCTCTGCTTGAGCGCGCCCGGGGTGTCCAGGGCCAGGATCCGGCCGTGGTCCATGATCGCGACCCGGTCGCACAGCTGGTCGGCCTCTTCCATGTAGTGCGTGGTGAGCAGGATCGTCTGCCCGCTGCTGTGCAGCTCGCCGAGCAGCTCCCACAGCGCGAGCCGGCTCTGCGGGTCGAGCCCCGCGGTCGGCTCGTCGAGGAACAGCACCGACGGGCGGTGGAAGATCGCCCGGGCCACCATCAGCCGCTGCGCCATCCCGCCGGACAGCGCGTACACCGACGTCTTGGCCCAGCGGGACAGCTGGAACCGGGCCAGCAGGTCGTCGGCCACCTGCCGGGAGGTCTTCGCCCCCATGCCGAACAGCCGCCCGTGGAAGTACAGGTTCTCCCACACGGTCAGCTGGCGGTCCAGCGTGTTCTGCTGCGACACGATGCCGCTGAGCTGCTTGGCCAGCGCCGGGCGGGCGGCCACGTCGATGCCGGCCAGGAAGGCCCGCCCGGACGTGGGCAGCACCCGGGTGGTCAGCATGCCCGCGGTCGTGGTCTTGCCCGCGCCGTTCGGGCCCAGCAGGCCGAAGATCTCCCCGGCCCGGACGTCCAGGTTGAGCCGGTCCACGGCGGCGAAATCGGTGCCCGGGTAGACCTTGGTCAGTTCCTCGGTATGGATCACCGCGTCCGGCACGGCCCGGTCCGCGGCCTCGCCAGCGGACGTCTGCGTAGCGCTCATCGCCGCTAAGCGTACCCCCGCCCAAGATCGCCACTTAAGTATTGAGAAGACACTGTCGAGAATCTTTTCTTGACAACGAACTCTCGATACTGCATTATCGAGATATGCCTAACGAGAACCCGTCAGCCCCGCCGGCCGAGACCGGCGCCGGCGCCAGGCTGCCGATCCGCAAGGTGGCCGACGCCAGCACGCTGCGCGCGCTGTCGCACCCGCTGCGGATCGAGCTGCTCGAGGCGCTGGGCTTGCACGGCACGATGACCGCGACGGAGGTTGGCGAGGTTGTCGGCGAGTCGCCGACGACCTGCTCGTTCCACCTCCGCCAGCTGGCCAAATACGGCTTCGTGGAGGAGGCCGGCGGCGGCAAGGGCAGGGCCCGGCCGTGGCGGATGGTCAGCGAGGGCCTGCACCTGACCACCACGCCGGGCGACACGGAGTCCGAGGTCGCCGCCGAGGCGCTCAGCCGGCTGATGCTCGAGCGGCAGTCCGCCCGCTACCGGAACTGGCGCGAGACCCGGCACAGCTACCCCGAGGAATGGGTCAGGGCCGCGACCAACAGTGAGCTCCTCATCTACCTGACCGCGGCGGAGCTCCAGCAGCTCAACGACGACATCCGCGAGCTGATCGACAGCCGGTTCCAGCACCGGTACTTCCGGCCCGAGGAGCGCCCGGCCGGCGCTCTCCCGGTCGAGATCCACCTCACCGACTACCCAGTGGCGCTGCCCAGCCAGCTTCCCCCCGCGAGCGACTCCCCTGACCAGGCCAGCCCGGAAGGCGAATGACGATGAACCCCCAGATTCCCCGCAGCCTGGCCGACCAGCACATCAGCGAACTGCGCCGCCAGGCCGCCCAGAACGCCGCCGGCGCGCACCGCGACCGTGACCGCAGCCGCGCCCCGCGCCTGCGCCGCCGGATTGGCCTCGCGATGATCGACGCCGGCTCCCGGATGCTGGCCACCACCCAGCCCGTCACCACCGATTAAGGATTACGGTGGGTGCCCCGCGGGCCACACCGCGAAGGGCCACCCGGACTCGCACCCCAGGAGAGCGGGGCCGCTACTGGCCCCGCTCTCCTGGCACGACCAGGCCGCTTTCGTAGGCAATGACGACCAGCTGCGCCCGGTCCCGAGCGTCCAGCTTGGTCAGGATCCGGCTGACGTGGGTCTTCGCGGTCAGCGGGCTGAGGAACAGCTCCGCCGCGATGTCCTCGTTGGACAGCCCGGCGGCCACGTGCACCAGCACCTCGCGCTCCCGCGGGGTCAGCGCGGTCAGCACCGGCCGTTCCGCGGGCCGCTGCTCCGGCCGCCGGGCCAGATCGGTGATCAGCCGCCGGGTCACCCCCGGCGACAGCAGCGCGTCGCCCCTGGCCACCACCCGGACCGCCTGCAGCAGCTCGGCCGGCTCGGTGTCCTTGACCAGGAACCCGCTGGCCCCGGCCCGGATCGCCCGGTACACGTACTCGTCGGACTCGAACGTGGTCAGGATGATCACCTTCACCCCGGCCAGGTCGTCGTCGGCGGCGATCTGCCGGGTCGCCTCGAGCCCGTCGGTGCCCGGCATCCGGATGTCCATCAGCACCACGTCGGCCCGCCCGT
>DASVBE010000314.1:0-7092 GCA_036375995.1 Streptosporangiaceae bacterium
GCCGGCCGGGGTGTTCTACGACTGGGATGAGATGTGCCGCCTGCTGGCTGCCCAGGAACCGGAGTGGGAGCCGGGCACGGCGCACGGCGAGTCCGCGCAGTTCTACGGCCACCTGACGGGCGAACTGGTCCGCCGGGTGGATGGCCGCAGGCCGGGAGAGTACCTGCGGGCGGAGATCTGCGGGCCGAACGACCTGGACTTCCAGTTCGGGCTCAGCCCCGCCGACCAGGCCCGTACGGCCGACCTGACCGGCCTTGACGCCCCGTTCCGCGCGTCCCTGCTGAAGGGCAAGCCGCCGCTGTTCGAGCGGGCGATCATGAACCCGCCCGGCGCGCTCGACCCGGCGGTGGTCAACGGCGCGGCCTGGCGTGCCGCCGAGATCCCGGCGATCAACGGGCACGGCACCGCACGGGCGGTGGCGGACTTCTACCACGCGCTCGAGGAGGGCCGCATCCTCAGCAAGGCCCTGCTGGCCGAGGCCATCACCGTGCACGCCTCCGGCCCGGACCGGGTGTTCGGCGACGACGCCAGCTGGGGCCTCGGGTTCGGCCTCGACGGCTCCGACTACGGCATGGGCGGGATCGGCGGCAGCTACGGCGGCACCAACCAGGCCGCCGGCTACACGATCGGCTACGTCACCGGCTGTGCCGGCACCTACGACCCGCTGAGCACCATCGAAAACGAGTTCCGCCGCTGCCTCGGCCTGCCGCCGCTGGACTGACCGGGGCTGCTGACACGGCCCTCCGGGACCGGCCAGAAAGATGGGGCGGTTGCCCCATGCGGTGATCACCGGCGCCCGGCCATTCTCGGAAGCACCAGCAACCGAGAATGGGGACATCAGCCATGGAGATCTACGAAGTCCCGGTCGAGGTGTAGCCGCTATGACGACCGCAGGGGAGCGCTTCGCCCGGGCCGTGGCCGCGAAGGACGCGGACGCGCTGGCCGCCACTTTGGCCGACGGGATCGATTTTCAGGCCCTGACGCCCGGCCGGCACTGGCAGGCGTATAGCCCTCGGCAAGTTGCGGAGGAAACCGTGCTCGGCTTCTGGTTCGGCCCCGGGGCGGACGTCACCGGGCTGGACGTCGCCACCAGCGAGGTGGGCGGCCGCCAGCACGTGGCCTACCGGCTCCAGGTGACCCGCGACGGCCGCGAGTACCTGGTCGAGCAGCAGGCCTACTACGACACCGAGGGCGATCAGATCAGCTGGATGCGCGTGCTGTGCGCCGGCTACCGGCCCGCCCCCGCACCGGCCGCCGCTACGGCGGGCCGCTGACCCCGTCCCCGATCAGGCCGTGGCTGGCCGCGAACAGGCTGGCCAGGGCCCGGTTGGCAGTGCCGGTCTTGGCGTAGATGTGCTCAATGTGGTGGCTGGCCGTCTTGCGGGAGATGACCAGTTCCTCGGCGATCTGCCGGGTGGACAGGCCGCGGGCGAGCAGCCGGAGGACCTCCACCTCCCGGCCGGTCAGTCCGGCCGGCCGGTCCTGCCGCCGCGCGGCCCGGTGCCCGGCCGCGGCCAGCACCGCGGCCACCGCGTCACCGTCCAGCCGCCCGGCCCGCGCCTCGGCCCGCAGCAGGCCCGCCGCCTGCGCCGCGGGCACCGCGGGCCGGTGCGGCCGCGGCTCGGTCCGGGACTGGTAGAAGTCCGCGGCGGCCAGCAGCCGGCCCTCGGTGCCGATCGCCCCGCCGGACAGCCCGCGCGGGTAGCCGGACCCGTCCAGCCGCTCGTGGTGCTGCACGGCGATCGCGGCCAGCGGCGCCAGCGCCGGGCAGCAGGCCAGCATCCGCTCGGTCAGGTACGGGTGCAGCCGCACCCGCTCGGTCTCCGCGTGGCTCAGCGCCCCCGGCTTGTCCCAGACCGCGTTGGACACGCCAAGACGGCCCAGGTCGTGCACCAGCCCGGCCCGCCGCACCAGCGACGACCCGGCCGGGCCCAGCCCGCACCGCAGCGCCGCCTCCCCGGCCAGGTCCGCTACCCCGCGCGAGTGCCCGATCGTGAACGGCGACTTCACGTCGGTGAAGTCGGCGATCGCGGCCAGCGCCGCGTCGAGGTCCGGCTCGGCCAGCCGGGCGCCCAGGGCCGGCTCGGCCCCGATCACCGCTTCCCAGCTGCTGGCCGAATCCAGGTCCGCGAACAGCTGCTCGGCCTCGGCCGCGAACACCTCGACCACCTGCGGGTCGAACTGGGTGCCGCTGCGCTGCCTGGCCACCGCCACGGCCGCCTCGGTGCCGCCCGCGTGGTGGTAGACCTCGACCACGTCGGCCAGGTTGACCAGCCGCGAGGTGACCAGGAGCTGCTCACCGCGGATGCCCTTGGGCCCCTTGCCGTCCCACCGCTCGAAGGTCTGCTCGACGCTGTCCCTGACCCGCTGGGCCAGGCCCAGCCGCTCGGCCAGGCCGTCCGCGGCTCGCCAGTGGTTCTCCAGCATCGACGCCGCAACGCGGCGGCCGTCCCCGGCGAACCCCGCACCCAGCTTCACCCGCTCGCCGGCCGGCCGGCCCGCGCCCAGGTGCCGCAGCATGAACAGCGGCCCCGCCGCGGCCGAGCCGAAGTCGACCCGCCGGAAGTCGGACTTCAGCGCCAGGTCGTCGCCGAACCAGCGGGCCTGCTCGTAGGCGTCCACGTGGCAGCCCACCCAGGCCAGCAGCGCGGCGTAGAACACCACCTCGCGGTCGGCCGCGTCCAGGCCCATCGCCTGGGTCAGCCGCAGCGAGATCAGGCACTGCCGCAGCACGTGCTCCATCGGCTGGCCCATGCCCAGGTCCGTGCCCAGCGACAGCACCGCCAGCAGCTCGGCCAGCCGGACCCCGGACCCGGTCGCCGGCCGCGACGCGGTGGTCATCCGGTGCCGGTGATGTGCTCGGGCCGGACCGGGATCTGGTTCAGCGGCAGCCCGGTGGCGGCCCGGACCGCGGCCACGATGGCCGGCCCGGACGAGATCGTCGGAGGCTCGCCCACCCCGCGCAGCCCGTACGGCGCGTGCGGGTCCGGGTACTCCAGCACCTCGATCTGCATCGGCGGTATGTCCAGGATCGTGGGGATCAGGTAGTCGGTGAACGACGGGTTCCTGATTTTGCCCCCCGCGATCTGGATCTCCTCCATCACGGCCAGCCCCATGCCCTGCGCCGACCCGCCCTGGATCTGCCCGACCACCGCCTGCGGGTTGATCGCCTTGCCCACGTCCTGCACGCAGTCCAGCGCGACGACCTTGAGCAGGCCCAGCTCGGTGTCCACATCGACGACCGCCCGGTGCGCGGCGAACGCGTACTGCACGTGCGCGAAGCCCTGCCCGGTCTCCGGGTCGACCGGGTAGGTCGGCCGGTGCCGCCACTCCACGGTCTCGTCGATCACCTCGTTGCCGAGCAGCGCGGCCAGCTCGCCGACCACGCCCTCGGTATCGGAGATCACCTTGCCGCCGGCCAGCCGCAGGTCAGGCACGCTGCGGCCGAGCCGCCGCTGGATCACCGCCAGCGCGCCCTCGCGGACCCTCTCACAGGCCGCCTTGACCGCCCCGCCGGTCACGTAGGTCTGCCGGGACGCGGACGATGACCCGGCGCTGCCCACTGCGGTGTCCTTGGGGTGCACGGTGACCTGGTGCACGCCCAGCTCGGTGCGGGCAATCTGCTGCTCGACGGTGACCAGCCCCTGGCCGACCTCGGCCGCCGCGGTGTGCACGGTCGCCACCGGCTCGCCGCCCAGCACCTCGAGCCGCACCCGGGCGGTCGAGTAGTCGTCGAACCCCTCGGAGAACGCGACGTTCTTGTAGGCCACCGCGTAGCCGACCCCGCGTACCACGCCCTCGCCGTGGGTGGTGTTCGCCACCCCGCCCGGCAGGTCCCGCAGGTCCACCGCGCCGGCGCCGCCGTTCGCCCACGCCGCCGCCGGCGGCATCGGCAGCGCCGCGACCCGCCGCAGCATCTCCTCGACCGGCGCCGGGCTGTCGATCACCTGCCCGGTCGGCGCCTGCGATCCCTGCGTCATCGCGTTGCGGCAGCGCAGCTCGACCGGATCCAGCCCCAGGGTCCCGGCCAGCCGGTCCATCTGCGCCTCGTAGGCGAACGCGGCCTGCACCGAGCCGAACCCGCGCATCGCCCCGCACGGCGGGTTGTTGGTGTACGCGCCGTACGCGTCGACCTGCACGTTCGGCACGACGTACGGGCCGATGCCCATCGTGCCCGCGTTGCCGACCACCGCGGGCGTGCTGGACGCGTACGCGCCGCCGTCCAGGTAGATCTGCGCCTTGACGTAGACCAGCGTGCCGTCCCGGCGGGCGCCGTGCTCGAACCGCATCACCGCCGGGTGCCGGTGCACGTGCCCGAAGAACGACTCCTCCCGGTTGTAGACCATCTTGACCGGCTTGCCGGTGTGCAGCGCGAGCAGGCACGCGTGCACGTGCATGGACAGGTCCTCGCGGCCGCCGAACGCGCCGCCCACCCCGGCCAGCGTGAGCCGCACCTTGTCCGGCGGCAGGCCGAGCGCCCCGCAGATCTGCCGCTGGTCCACGTGCAGCCACTGGGTCGCCACGTACAGCTCGACGCCGCCGTCCTCGGCCGGTGCGGCCAGCCCGGACTCCGGCCCGAGAAATGCCTGGTCCTGCATGCCGACGTGGTACTCGCCGGTGACCACCACGTCGGCCACCGGGGCCGGGTCGCCCTTGCGCAGCTTCAGGTGCCGGACCAGGTTCCCGTCCGGGTGCAGCCGCGGCACCTCCCCGGCCGCGCCGCCGTCCGCCGCGCCGTCCCAGGCCCGGTGCCCGAGCGCCGTCCGCGCGTCCGTCACCGGCTCCAGCACCTCGTAGTCCACGACGATCTTCTTCGCCGCCTGGCGGGCGATTTCCGGATGGTCCGCGGCGACCAGCGCGACCGGCTCACCCTGGTAGCGCACGGTGTCGACGGCCAGCACCGGCTGGTCCACGATCTCCAGCCCGTAGTGCTTGCGGCCGGGCACGTCCTCGTGCGTAAGCACGGCGGACACCCCCGGGGTAGCCAGCGCCGGGCCGATGTCCAGGGACCGGATCCGCGCGTACGGGTGCGGGCTGCGCAGCGTGACGCCCCAGATCATGCCGTCCAGCCACAGGTCGCTGGCGTACTGGAACTCGCCCCTGACCTTGGGGATCCCGTCGGGCCGCCCGGCGTTCGCGCCGATTCCCTCATCCCGGGCCCCGGCGCCGGCCTCGCTCCCCGGCACCCCGCCGGGCCGCGGCCGCGGCCGCACCGGGACGGTCAGGACCGGCCCCTGCCCCGCCCGGCCGGCACTCATCGCCGGCCCGCCGGGTCCGCCCGGCGCGCGGCCGCGAGCCGTACCCCTTCCAGAATCTTCTCGTAGCCGGTGCAGCGGCAGAGGTTCCCGGCCAGCGCCTCGCGGATCTCCGCGTCGGCCGGGACGGCATACCGTTCGATCAGGTCGTGCGCCGCGACCAGCAGCCCCGGCGTGCAGAACCCGCACTGGACGGCCCCGGCGTCGAGGAACGCCTGCTGGATGGCCGACAGCTCGCCGCCGTCCGCCAGGCCCTCGACGGTGCGCACGGCACGGCCCTGGGCCTGGCCCGCGGCGACCAGGCAGGCGCACGCCAGCACGCCGTCGAGGTACACCGTGCAGGACCCGCACTCGCCCTGCTCACACGCGTTCTTCGAGCCCGGGAAGCCGAGCCGCTCGCGCAGCAGGTAGAGCAGGCTCTCGCCCGCCCAGACGTCGTCGGCCTGCTGCGGTTCCCCGTTGACCGTGCAGCTGATCCGCATCCCGCTAGCTCGCCTCCCGGTAGTCGTTCCAGGCCCAGACCAGCGCGCGCCTGGCCATCACGGACAGCGCGTGCACCCGGTACCGGGCCGTGCCGCGGACGTCGTCGATCGGCGCGGCGGCGTCCGCGACCAGGTCCGCGAACCGCCGGCCGACGAGGTCCGGCAGCGGCCCGCGGGACTCCCACAGCCCGGCCTCGGCCAGCGCCTGCGCCAGGAACTGCTCGGCGGCCACCGCCCGGCGCGGGGTCGGCGCCGCGGACCCGATGCCAGCGCCGACTTTCCTTTGGTCCGGGTGCAGGGCCAGGCTGAACGCGGCCACCGCGATCACCATCGCGTTCCTGGTGCCAATCTTGCAGAACTGCTGCGGCCCGGCCGGCGGGATGATCAGCACCGCCTTGATCAGCTCGTCCGGGGCCAGCGCGTGCCGCTTGACCCCGGTGTAGAACTCCGCCGCCGGGATGCGGCGGACCCCGCGCACCGACTCGGCCTCGATCTCAGCGAACGCGGCCAGCAGCGGCGGGTGCGAGTCGCCGGCCGGGGACGCCGCGCCGAGATTGCCGCCGGCCGTGCCCCGGTTGCGGATCTGCGGCGAGCCGACCGTGCGCGCGGCCATCGCCAGCCCGGGCAGCTGCCCGCCCAGCTCGGTGATGATCCGGGTGTAGCTGACCCCCGCGCCGAGCCGGATGTGCCCGTTCTCCGGAGCCCATTGCGCCAGGTCAGTGACCCGGGTCAGGTCGAGCAGGTACTCGGGCCGGTGCCGGTCGAAGTTCAGCTCGACCATCACGTCGGTGCCGCCCATGATCGGCATGGCCTGCGGGTACGCGGCCTTGGCCGCCACCGCCTCGGCCCAGGTCGCGGGCTGGAGAAACTCCATACCGCACAGTGTCCCCACCACCGCGGGTCATCGCCACTTCTTGGCACGATGGCGGGGTGGACGGCTTCATCCTGCCGCCCGGCCTGGTCCGCCTACCGGGCGGGACCCCGGCCTACGACGCCTGGCTGGCCGGGCTGCCGCAGGCCGTGGCCGGGCTGGCCGATCGCTGGTCGCTGCGGCTCGGTGAGCCGTTCCTGCCCGGCGGTTCGTCCGCCTGGGTGGCGCCGGCCGTCGCGGACGGCGACCCGGCCGTGCTCAAGGTCGGCTGGGTGCACGACGAGGCCGAGCACGAGGCGGACGGCCTGCGCGCCTGGGACGGGCGCGGCACGGTCCGGCTGCTGCGCGCGCACCGGGACGGGGCGACGCAGGCCCTGCTTCTGGAACCGTGCCGGCCGGGCGTGCCGCTGTCCGGCGTGCTGCCGGGCCCCGAGCAGGATGTCGTGCTGGCCGGGCTGCTGCGGCGGCTGTGGATCACGCCACC
>DASVBE010000382.1:0-3507 GCA_036375995.1 Streptosporangiaceae bacterium
ATGGAGACCTGGGATGCGATCAGATCACGCCGGAACGTGCGCTCGTTCACCAGCGATCCCATCCCGGACGCGGACCTGGACCAGATCCTCGAGGCGGGCCGCCGGGCGCCGTCCTCGCAGAACTGGCAGCCGTGGGACTTCGTCGTCGTCACCAGGCGCTCCGAGCTGCGCGAGCTGGCCACGGTCTGGCGCGGCGCCGGGCACGTCGCCGAGGCCGCGGCCGCGGTCGCGCTGATCGCGCCGGACACCAGCGAGGAGCGCAGCCTGCTCAGCCGCCAGTACGACCTCGGCCAGGCCACCATGGCCATGATGGTCGCCGCCGCCGACCTGGGCGTGGGCAGCTGTCACGCCGGGGTCCGCGACCAGGACCACGCCCGGCGGCTGCTGGGCTTCCCTGCCGACCGGGTCTGCGCCTACCTGATCTCGTTCGGCTACCCGGCGGGCCGGCCGCTGGCCCCGGTGGCCAGCCCGGACCGGCGGCCGTTCAGCCAGATCGTGCACCGCAACCACTGGTAGGGAGCCCGCATGTGCACTATCGCCGATTTCGCCCGGCTGGTTACCAGGGACCACGGCCTGTGCGTGGTCTCCACGCTGCGTCCCGACGGCACGATCCAGTCCTCGGTGGTCAACGCGGGCGTCCTCGACCACCCGGTCACCGGCCGCCCGGTGGTCGGCCTGGTGGCCATGGGCGGCTCCCGCAAGCTGGCCAACCTCCGCGCCCGGCCGGCCATCACGGTCGTGGTCCTGGCCGGCTGGGAGTGGGCCGCGGCCGAGGGGGAGGCGGAGCTGGCCGGCCCGGCCGACGCCCTGCCCGGCCTGGCCGACGGGGCCCTGCCCGGCCTGCTCCGCGACGTGTTCAAGGCGGGCGGGGGCACGCACGACGACTGGGCTGAGTACGACCGGGTGATGGCGCGGGAAGGGCGCACTGCCGTGCTGGTCGAGCCGCGTCGTCTCTACGGCAACCCCTGACGTTCCGTAATCCATGAAAAATGCGCGGCGGGCGTCAGCCGCGGGCCAGCCAGGACCGGAACGGCCGGCCCCGCGGCCGCCCGGATGGCTCCCGCCCGCCGGGCGGCCGCGCGAGCAGGCCGCCGGTCCGCTAGGCCATCGGCAGTCTCCGCGACGCCTCGCATAAGTGCCAGCGAAGCCATTCGTGGCCGGTATCCGACATTACGCGCAGCTCCGTATCGGCCAGTAACCAGCCGGAGCCGCGCAGTTGCCTTACATTGGCATGCATGCCCCGCGCCGCACTGGGCACCTCTGAGGGGTCCGTTGTGGCAGCAGTGACCGAAAGGCAGCAGCCCCGTGCGCCGTAGCATGACCTGGGCCATTACCTGGGCCAGGACCCCGGCTGCCTGGGCCAGGACCCCGGCCGCCGCCCTGGCCGTAGCCCTGGTGGCAGGCTGCTCGGGGGCCGCGTCCGCCAGCCCGGGTTCGTCGCACTCGACCAGCCCGGACCGCCCGGCCAGCGTCGCCACCGGCGCCGCGGGCAGCGGCCAGGCGGGCACGGGCGGCGGGCCGTCCGGCACCGGGCCGCGGCACCGCGCGCTGCCGAGGCTGCCGCACCTGACCGACCGCCAGCTGGCCGGCCAGCGGGTCATCTACAGCTACTCCGGCCTCACCCCGCCCGCCGGGCTGCTCGCCAAGATCCGGGCCGGCCAGGTCGCCGGGGTCATCTTCTTCAGCGGCAACATCACCAGCCAGGCGCAGCTCGCCAAGGTCGCCGCCGAGCTGCAGCGGGCCGCGATGAGCAAGAGCGACCCGGTCCGCGAGCCGCTGCTGCTGATGACCGACCAGGAGGGCGGCGCGGTGCGGCGGCTGCCCGGCGGCCCGGCCAAGTCGGAGAAGCAGATCGGCCTGTCGCTCCACCCGGCGTCCGCGGCCCGCAACGCCGGCCGGGTCGCCGCGGCCAACCTGCGCAGCGCGGGCCTGAACGTCAACCTCGCCCCGGTGCTGGACGTGTACCGCACGGCGGGCAACTTCACCGACGAGTTCGGCCGGTCCTACAGCCGCGACCCGGCCATCGTGTCCCAGCTCGGCGCGGACTTCATCCAGGCGCAGCAGGGCAAGGGGGTGGCCGCGACGGCCAAGCACTTCCCGGGCCTCGGCGCGGCCACCCGGTCGCAGAACACCGACCTCCGGCCGGTCACGCTGAACCTGAGCAAGAGCCAGATCCGCAGCGTCGACGAGCTGCCCTACCGCCAGGCCATCGCGGCCGGCACCAAGCTGATCATGGTCTCCTGGGCGTCCTACCCGTCGCTGGGCACCCGGCGCCCGGCCGGCCTGGCCTCCGTCGTGGTCCAGGGCGAGCTCCGCAAGCGGCTCGGCTACACCGGCGTGACGATCACCGACGCGCTGGAGGCCGGCGGCCTGCGGGCGTACGGCGGCACGGCGCAGCGCGCGGTGATGGCCGCGACCGCGGGCATGGACCTGCTGCTCTGCTCGGTGCAGAACCCGTCCGAGGGCCTTGCCGCGGTCACCGCCCTGACCGGCGCCTACCGCGCAGGAAGCCTGAACCGCACGAGGTTCCGCGACTCCGTCCGCCGGATCCTCGCCCTGCGCATGTCGCTGCCCGGCTAGCGAACCGGCTGGCTGGCGAACCGGCTAGCCGGCTAGCCGGCGAACCGGTAGGTGTGCCAGCGGATCGGGGCGGCGCTCATCTGGACCTCGGCCGGGTCGCCCGTGGTCCTGGTCAGCCAGTCCCGGGCCTGCTCGATGGCCCGGGCCAGCCGGCTCTCCTCGATTGACCAGGTCCACGAGTAGGTGTTCCGCCCGGCCGCCCGCAGGAAGTCCGCGGCCGGCCACGTCGCGCCGCTGTCGATCTCCGGCAGGTGCCTGACCTGCGCCCCGCGCGCGGCCAGGTACTCGTCCAGCACGGCCAGGTCGCCCAGGCCCACCGCCCGGCCCGGCTCGACGCCCGCCGCCACCTCGATCTGCCGCTGGAGCTCCGCCCCGATCCCGGTCGGGCGGCCGCCGCGGGCCACCAGCAGCAGCCCGCCGGGCCGCAGGGCCCGCCGGGCCTCGGCCACCGCGGCCTCCCAGTCCGGGATCAGGTGCAGTACGTGACAGCAGATCACCGCCCCGGCCGACCGGTCCGCGATGGGCAGCCGCAGCGCCGACCCGCGCAGCGCGATGACCCGCGACTTCTTGCTGGCCAGCACCGCCAGCATGGGCGCGGACAGGTCCACGCCGACGACACGGAACCCGGCCTCGGCCAGCGGGACCGCGATCCGCCCGGTGCCCACGCCCACCTCGAGCAGCGGCGCGGCGATGCCGGCCAGCGCCCGGGCCAGCAGCCGGGTCTGAGCCGCGGCCGTGGAGGGCGGCAGTCCCCGGGTCCGGTCGTAGTAGCCCGCCGCACGGTCAAAGACCACTGAGTCATCCGCCACACAGAACATCCTCGCAGTGCCAGCCGCTCGCTGCGGGCCGCTATGCGCGCTGCTGTGCTTGCTGGCTCGCTGCGGGCCGCTGGAGAGGCGCTGCCTTCCCTCCTCGCTCCCTCGGCGC
>DASVBE010000384.1:0-38400 GCA_036375995.1 Streptosporangiaceae bacterium
CCGGGCGGCAACCGGAGCACGCAGCCTTTGGGCACGAGGTGGACCTGGGGGCCCTGCGGCTGGCACGGCACCGCGCGGGGCCGGCCGCGCAGCCGCTGCTGCGGGGGCCCGGCCTGCCCGGGGCCGGCCATCTCCGGCGGCCCGGCGAACGGGACGTGCGGGGCGGGCAGCCGGACGGTGCGGACCTTGGCGCCGGGCGGCGGGGTGAACGTGAAGTTGGACGGGTCCGGGCGGGCGAACGACAGCGCGGTGAAGCCCACGCTGAACGCCGGGCTGGCCGCGCCGCGGGCGAAGACCTGGACCCGCAGCGGCAGGCTGGTGGCCGCGTCGACGGCGATGTCCACCTGGCCGATCAGCGACTGCGTGCTCTTCGGCGCCAGCTCCAGCTGGTAGGCGGCCCGGCCGGCAACGGTGACGTTGTCCGCCACCCGGACCGTGGTGGTCGGGCCGACGGCGGCCAGGAACCGCCGGGCGGCCTGCTGCGGCGAGGTGACCCCCATCGCGCCCGTCGTCGGCTTCGACGAGTCCACGGCGATGGACAGGCTGGAGCTGTACGCCACGGAGGTCTTCGAGTGGCCGGGCGGCGGCGTGGGGGTGCTCCCGCCGGGGCCGGCCTGCACGTAGCGGGTCGCGGTGTTGGCCTGGCTGTCCCACAGCCAGACGCTCGCGGGGCTGACCCGCAGGTCGGTCTCGCCCAGCTGCACCGGCGCGGCGATCCGCAGGTAGCCCTCGCCGCCGAACCAGACCTGGTACGTGTGGTCACCGGTCAGCAGCCAGGACGGCGACAGCGGCGAATCCCGGCCCGGGCCGTCCGGGGTGGGCAGGCTGGGCAGGCCCAGCGCGGCGCTGGTGGCGATGGTGCCGCTGAGCGCTCGCGGGAACGTCTTCGTCGCGGCGATGTCCCCGATCAGCTGGGCGGCGGTCCGGTGCGGCAGTGACGGGGTGGTTGACGCGGCGCTGGTGATGACGGTCCCGGCGGCGACAATGGCCACCGCGGCGACCGCCCCGGTCGGCACGGCCCACCGGGTTCTGCGGGTCAGCCAGGGCGGCTGGAACATGGCCTACCTCTTCGCGGCCGGGCGGGGGGCGGGAAAGTCCCCGCGGTTCGGCGTTTCCAGCCTACTGCCGCCCGCGGACGGGCTGGGCCGGCCCGGGGGCACGGCACGGCGCGGCGGGAACCGGCCCGGAAAGAATAAGAGGCGCGCCCAGCCTGGGGGGGATAGGAGGGCGCGCCCAGAAGAATCTACCCAACTTCCGCCGGGGTATGCACGGCGGGGCCGGCCGTTTTCGGCATTTTCCGCCGGGCGGCGGCGATGGGCTCGTGACCGGGGCGTGCCGGGATTACCAGTGACCGGCGGGCAGCAGCGCTGTCACCGCGATGACCGAAAACAGGAGGGTCAGGTAGGTAATGGACAAATGGAACAGGCGCATCGGGGCCGGCGCGTCCCCGTTCGCGATGCGGCCCTGGAGCCGGTGCGCCTCGGCGAGGAACCAGGTCCCGAGAACCGCCGCGCAGATCCCGTATACCCATCCCGCGTCGGGCAGAAGAGCGAGAGTCGCGGCGACCATCGCGTAGCTGTACCAGAGGATCTTCCTGGCCACGGTGGCGGGGGTCGCGACGACGGGCAGCATCGGCACGCTGGCGGCCGCGTAGTCGTCGCGGAACTTCATGGCCAGGGCCCAGAAGTGCGGCGGGGTCCACAGGAAGATCACCGCGAACAGGACCGCGGCGGTGACGCTGACCGTGCCGGTCACCGCGGCCCAGCCGACCAGCACCGGGAAGCAGCCGGCCGCGCCGCCGATGACGATGTTCGACGCGGTGCGGCGCTTGAGCCCGAGCGTGTAGACGAAGACGTAGAACAGGATCGCGCCGTCGGCCAGGGCCGCGGCGAGCCAGTTGGCCAGCAGGCCGAGCAGCAGGGTGGACAGCGCGCCGAGGATGATGCCCGAGGCCAGCGCCTCGCCGGGCTTGATCGCCGCGGTGGGCCCGTGGGCCACCAGCGGGCGGCGCCGGGTGCGCTTCATCACCGCGTCGATGTCACGGTCCAGGTAGCAGTTCAGCGTGTTGGCGCTGCCCGCGGCGAGCGCGCCGCCGAGCAGGGTGACGAAGAGCAGCCGGGCAGACGGCACGCCGTGCTTGGCCAGCAGCATCGTGGGAACGGTGGTGACCAGCAGCAGCTCGATGATCCGCGGCTTGGTCAGCGCGAACAGGGAACGGGCGACCAGCCCGAGGGACCGCCGCCCGCCGCCGGGCGCGGGCGCACCCAGCCGCACGGAGCCTGGCCCGTGCAGGGAGCCTGTCGCCTGTGTCACTCTTGTTCCTCTTCGCCGGTTCTGCCCGTGGCCGGGCTGTCATCCCGGCCAGCACTCTCATCCCGGCCAGATACGTTACTCGCTGCCGTTCCGGCCGCTGACCCCCGTGCCGCCCCTGCGGGTTCGGCGGCCGATTCCGCGCCCCCGCCGCCCGCCGCGGTGGGCAGTCCGCCGGCCACCGCGGCGGCCGTCGCGGCGGGCCCGGGCGGCGGCACGGCCCGGCCGGTCAGCGCCACCCGGTGGGCCGGGACCCGCCGGTGCGGGCGGCTGAAACGAAGGTAGAGCACGACGGCGACGATGACGAACAGGGCGAGCGGCAACGCCCAGGTGAGCATCGTGCCGCCGTTGGTGTTATCCGACGTGACCAGGGCCAGGGCCGGTCCGGGCATGCTGCCTCCCGCCGCAGACGGTGATCAGTGCACGAGGTAGAAGAGCACCCAGCCGAGCACGGCGACCACGGCCAGGTAGTTCCAGACGAGGGTGAACCCGCTGAGCGAGGCCTGGAACCGCTGCAGCGCGAACGCCTCGGCGAAGGTGGGCGGCTGCTCGATGAAGGACAGCGCCGGGATCTGCCGGGCGCGCATCAGCAGGGTTTCCAGCCAGATCAGCACCAGCAGCGCGATGAACAGGTAGACCGGGTAGAAGCCGGTGAACACGCTGGCGAAGCCGGCCGCGCCGGGGAGGAACGGCAGCGTGAGCAGTTGCCAGACCTGGAGGCCGACGGCGGCCAGGCCGAGGCCGAGCGTGGCCAGGGCGCCGCGCTGCCAGGCGGTCTTGCGGCCTGCCTTGAGGGCCTGGAGCACGGCGGTCTGCAGGATCGCGCTGGCCACGATCAGGGCCATGATCAGCGTGCCGGCCCAGACGTGCGGCGGGGTCAGCGTGCCCGGGTACCAGCGGCCGTGGGCGTTCAGCGAGCGCAGGTAGAAGTAGGCGAAGGCGAACGCGCCGAAGGCGAAGGACAGGGCACCGAGGGCGAGCCTGACGCCGGTCCAGGAGGCGTTCAGGCCGGCCTCGTGGTAGAAGCCCGCTTCCTCGGCTTCCGGGGTGATCCCGGTGATCTCGGTCATGGCTGGGCTCCCGTCGTTCCTGCCGCGCCGGCCGGTCCCGCTGCCGGGGTGAGCTCCGGCGCGTAGGCCGCGGTGACCGCGCCGGTGGGCGGGCTGAGGTCGGCCACCGGGGGCGCGCCGGGTGTGCCGTACTCGTACGGCCCGGACAGCACGACCGGGATGCGGGCGAAGTTGCCGGGTGGCGGCGGCGAGGCGATCTGCCATTCCAGGCCGCGGGACCGCCACGGGTTGCCGGTCTCCGGCTCGCGGACCAGCACGGTGGACCAGATCACGTTGACAACGAAGATCAGGATCGAGGCGCCGAGCAGGAACGCGGACACCGAGACCCAGTCGTTGAGGGCCTGCAGGTTCCGCTCGTACTCGAAGACCCGGCGCGGCTGGCCGGCCAGGCCCACCGCGAACAGCGGCAGGAACGTCGAGTTGAAGAACACGAACATGGTCCAGAACTGGATCTTGCCGAGCCGCTGGTTGAGCTTCAGGCCGGTCATCTTGGGCAGCCAGTAGTACAGCCCGGCCATGAACGCGAAGATCAGCCCGCCCATGATCGTGTAGTGGAAGTGGGCCATCACGAAGAACGAGCCGTGCTCGGTGGTATCGGCGGGCACGTCGGAGAGGAACACCCCGGAGATCCCGCCGATCAGGAAGTTGAAGTACATGCCGAGGCAGAACAGCATCGGCACGGTCAGCCGGATCTTGGCCTTCCAGAACGTGCCCATCGCGACCAGGTAGATGAACCCGGTGGGGATCGAGATCAGCTCGGTGGTGAGCATGAACAGCGGGCGCATGCCCGGGTTGATCCCGCTGACGAACAGGTGGTGCTGCCAGACGAAGAAGCTGAGCACGGTCACCCCGGCCATGCCCGCCGCGGCGGTCTTGTAGCCGAACAGCGGCTTGCGGCAGAACACCGGGATGATCTCGGACACGATGCCGAAGCCGGGCAGGGCCAGGATGTACACCTCGGGGTGGCCGAAGAACCAGAACAGGTTCTGGTACAGGTAGCTGCTGCCGCCGAGCTGGTCGGCGAAGAACGCGGTCTGCACGGTCCGGTCGGTCACGATCATGTACATGCCGCCGACCAGCACCGGCGCGGCCAGCACCATGAGGAACGAGGTGGCCAGCATGGACCACACGAACATGGGCAGCCGGCCCCAGGTCATGCCGGGCGCGCGGTAGCAGATCACGGTGACGATCAGGTTGAACCCGGCCAGGATGATGGACAGGCCCATCAGCCCGAAGGCGATCGCGTAGGCGTCGGTGCCGGGGCTGTCCTGGATGCTGCCCGGTGCGTAGTCGGTCCAGCCGAAGTGGAAGCCGCCGACCAGGATCCCGGACAGCAGGATCAGGAAAGCAGCCGGAGTCAGCCAGAACGACAGGGCCTCGATCCGGGGGAACGCGACCCGCTTGGCGCCGATCATGATCGGCACCAGGTAGTTGCCGAACGGGCCGACGACCACCGAGGTCATCAGCATCATCATCATCGTGCCGTGCTCGCTGACGATCTCCACGTAGGTGGACGAGCTGAACACGTGGTGCACCGGGGACAGCAGCTCGGTGCGGATGGCCATGGCGAACAGGCCGGCCGTGCCGAAGTAGACCAGCATCGCGGTCAGGTACTGCAGGCCGACCACCTTGTGGTCGAGCGAGTAGCGGAAGTAGCGGGCCATCCCGGAGGTCGCCTCGGTCTCCGCGTGGCCGGCCGGGCGGCCAAGGATCTGCCTGACCGGGTCGTTGAAGACGCCCAGGCCCGCCAGCCAGCCAACGGTGGCCAGCAGGTAGCCGAGCACGATCGGCAGGTCGGGCGAGTCGGACAGCGGCAGCTGCGGGTAACCGCTGCCGAGGAAGTTGCCCAGCCAGTGGCCGACGAGGTAGCCGGCGACCGCGCCGGCCGCGCCGGTGTGCACAGCCGGCCGGGCCCACCAGGGCCGGCCGGGCGGCCGGGGGGCGGGGTCCCGGCCGCCCGGGCCCATCGCCCGTTCTGGATGCGTCTCTATGGCCATCCGGTCACCTCTTTGTCGGCTTTGTCAGCTCAGGGCTGGACCGGGTCACTGGGCGGGTAGTAGTAGCCGTTCGCCCCGCCGATGCCTGCCTTGACCATCGCCTTGTTCATCTGCGGCACGACCGTGGGGTCATAGGTCAGGGAGTACGGGGGCAGGATCCGGGTCACGTCGGCGAGCTGGATCCTGGTGGCGGCGGCCCAGCGCTGGAAGGCGGCCACCGGGACCACTTCGCCGGGGTTGAACATCGCCCCGTGCCACAGCCCGCACAGCTCGGCGCAGTGCACCTGGAACGAGCCGAGGTGCTCGGGCCTGGTGAAGGCGACGTTGTCCACGCCCGGGTTGGCGTCGGCTTTGACGCCGAGCTGGTAGGCCCAGAAGCTGTGGATCACGTCGATCGAGGTGACGTGGAACTCCACCCACTGGCCTTCCGGGAGCACCAGCTGGGTCGTCTCGAAGCCACCGAACTGCGGGTAGCGGTAGGTGAACTTCCACTGCTGGCCGATGACCTGGACCTGCAGGGCGCCGGTTCTGGTGCCCTGCCCGGCGGCGGCGGGCTTCCAGATCGGGCTCGGCCCCTCGCCCGCGCCGGCGCCCTGGGCGCCGATCAGCTCGACGGTGCCGAACACGGCCAGGGACAGCACGATCACGCTGCTGATGGCGATGAAGCTGGCCTGGGCCCGGGCGTGGCCGTGCAGCGGCGGGCCGTCCGTCTCGTCCCCGGGCGGCTGCCGCCAGACGGCCAGCGCGTAGCCGAAGTAGACCAGCACGAACAGCATCACCGGCGCGGCCAGGACGGCCATGATCGTGAAATCGCTCTGCTGGTTGGCCGCGGCCGAGGACATCGCTCCAGGCGGCAGGTGCGGGCCGAGGACCAGCCAGATCAGCAGGTCGGCGGCGACCGCGAGGGGCAGCCAGAGCAGCAAGATGCGCAGCCCGTGCCGGGCCAGGCCCGGCCGCGGTCCCGGCGGCCATCAGGACACCACCTGCATCGTGCCGGTCATGAACCCGATGGTCTGCATCGGCCCCCCGAACCCGTCGATGAAGCCGCCGCCGCAGGGGTCGCGGCACTGCCAGATGTACTCGCCGGGCTGGCGGGGCGTGCGGAAGCTGAACGTCTCGGTGACGTGCGGCCCTGAGGTGCACGGCGAGACGCCGCACAGGTTCGCGGTCAGCGGCGGCGAGGCCATCGGCACGTTGACGTTCAGCGCCGGGATCGAGAACGTGTGCGCGACGTTGCAGCCGGCGTAGGAGTCGATCACCGAGACCGGCTTGGCGTTGACGTAGGCGACGCCGCCGGTGGTGCCGGTCACCTTGCCCCAGAACGGGTTGCGCAGCGGCGTGCAGCCGTCGTAGCCGAGCACGGTGATGGTGACCAGGGACCCGGCCGGCACGGAGAACAGCGTGGTGTGCTTCCAGGTGCCGCTGGCCGGGTCGTGGATGAAGTAGGAGACCCAGTCCGGGTGGGTGCTGACCGTGTTCTGCGGGTCTTCCTGCATCAGCACGTGGATGTGCGCCCCGGTATCCGGCCGGGCGCCGGCAGCGTAGTCCACCACCGGCGGGCCGCCGAGGAACCAGTGAATGACGATGAACGCGGCCCCGGCCGCGACCGCCAGGAAGGCCACCAGCAGGACAGCCACCCGGCTCTGCAAGGACACCTGCCACCACCTCGCTCGTTGGCGATTCCGGCGAGCGCCGCCGGCTCTGATCCTGCGAGCGGGGTCAGCCGCTGACAATGGACCCGGCGGTGAATGACGAAATTGTCATGAACAGCGAGTCAGGTCTGGCCTGCCCGGCCTTGACCGGGGCCGGGCGCAGGGTCGATCCTCTGCTGAACGGCTTTGGTTTTTCGTGCGGCGGATAAAGCTTCGTTCCGCGGATGTTGTTGCCAGCCCACTGGATGAGGTGGCACATGCGTAAGAGCACGTCGGCAACCCTGGAGCCGCCGCTCCGCTCCCCGTCGCGCCCGCCGCCGGCGCCGCGGAATCCCGCCCCGCGGATCCTGCTGGTCGACGACGAGCCGAAGATCCGCGATTTCGTCAGCCGGGCGCTGACGGCGGCCGGTTACCTGGTGGAGGTGGCCGGCGACGGGGCCAGCGCCCTGGCCCGGGCGGCCGGCGGCGGGTTCGCGCTGGTGGTGCTGGACGTGATCATGCCGGGTCTTGACGGGCGGGCGGTGCTGGCCGAGCTGATCCGGCGGCAGCCGGATCAGGCCGTGCTGGTGCTGTCCTGCCTGGAGGACGTGCCGACCAAGGTGGCGTGCCTGGAATTCGGCGCGAAGGACTACCTGACCAAGCCGTTCTCGCTGGATGAGCTGCTGGCCCGGATCCGGGCCCGGCTGCGCGGTGACGGCCACCCGGCGGGTGATGTCATCCGGGCGGGCGAGCTGACCCTGGATACCTGGCGGCTGCGGGCCGATATCGGGTCCGGCCCGGTCGAGCTGACCCGGCTGGAATTCCTGCTGCTGCGCGAGCTGATGGAGCACCCGGGGACGTCGGTGCCAAAGGAGCAGCTGCTGGCCTCGGTATGGGGCCTTCAGTTCGATCCCGGGTCCAATGTGGTGGATGTCTGCGTGCGGCGGCTGCGCTCCAAACTCGGCTTCGAAACGATCAAGACGGTGCGCGGTGAGGGATATCAGCTCGCCATTTCCTGACGGCCTTTCCGGGCTCGGAGGCCATTCCGAGGCACCTGTCCTGCTGCGGCCCAGCGACCGGTGGCCGTTCTGGCCGGTCTGGATCGACCTGGCCTGGGGCGTGTTCGCGGCGGCGAACCTGGTCGCGATCGGGATCTTCGGGCGGTGGGAGACGATCCCGTTTCACTTCATCTGGATCAGCGTCACGCTGCTTTACGGGTTCCGGATCTGGCCGGCCCGGCCGACGTTCTGGGTGCTCGCCGCGGTCAGCGTGACCACGTTCGCGGCGATTGGCCTGGATGTGTGGCGGCACACCGAGCCAATCGACGAGCTGAACGAAGTGCCGCTGATGGGCGCGATGTTCTGGGCCATGGTCTGGCACGCCCGGCGGAGCCTGGCCGCGGATACCGAGCGGGCCCGGGTGGCTCAGGAGAACGCCCGGCTGCTGGCCGCGCAGCGCCGGTTCGTGCAGGACGCCTCGCACCAGCTGAAGACGCCGATCACGATCGCGCTGGGCCACGCCGAGCTGATGGCCAGGGAGCTGGCCGGGCAGGAGCGGCGGGACATCGAGGTGGTGATCGGCGAGCTGACCCGGCTGCGCGGCCTGAGCCGGCGGCTGCTGCTGATCGCCGCGGCCGAGGACCCGGGCTTCCTCCGGCCGGAGCCGGTGGTGCTGGACATCTTCCTGCGCGAGGTCTTCCGCCGCTGGCAGCCGACCGCGGCGCGGGACTGGCAGCTGGGGCCGCTGTGGCCAGCCACGGTGCAGGCGGACCGGGAGCGGCTGGCGCTGGCCGTGGACGCGCTGCTGGAGAACGCGGTCCAGCACACCGTGGCCGGCAACCTGATCCGGCTGTCCCTCGAATGCGACCCGTCGGTTCCGTCGGCGGCGATCGTGATCGCGGACGGCGGCGCGGGGATCGAGCAGGCGGGGCTGGCGGACATCTTCGGGCGGTTCCGTACCGGGGCGGGCGACGCCCCGCAGGACGGCGGGACCGGGCTGGGCCTGGCCCTGGTCGAGTCGGTGGCCCGCGGCCACCGTGGCGAGGTCCGGGTGCAGAGCGAGGTCGGGGTAGGCAGCCGGTTCGAGCTGGTGCTGCCCGCCGTCGCGGTTCCCCGGGCCGGCCCAGACGCAGCCGCCAGGCCAGCCGCACCAGGCCCGGCCGGCCTGGCCGCACCACGATCCGCTGGGGTAAGACCGTGACTGCCCGGAGCCCGGCGCGGTCGTGGCCGGGCGGACCGGCGGCCGGACCGGGCGGGGCGAACGGAGCCAATGGGGCGGGCGGAGCCAATGGGGCGGGCGGAGCCAGCGGGTCCAGTGCAGCGCCCCGGCCGGGCCGGGCGGGGCGCTGGCCGGCCGGGCGGCCGCGGGCGCGCTGGATGCTGGCCGGGGTCCTGGCGCTGCTAGCGGCGGCGACGGCGCTGGCCGGGCTGGTGCGGGCGCCGTCGGACCAGGAGCGGGCCGCGGACCTGCGCGCGTTCGCCCGGGACATGACCGCCGATGTTCAATCGTGCGCCGGCGGGGTCCGCGAGGCGCTCACCGCGCTGCGCGCAATTCAGGCCGGGAGCAGCCGTGACGTGGCCACGGCCAGCCGGATCGCCAGGGACGGCGCGGCCAACTGCTCGCCCGCGAACAACGAACTACTGGACGATCTGCTCCAGTACCAGGTCACCGAGTCGCTGGCCCGCTTCCGCCTGGACCGGGTGGTCAGCGGCCTGGTCACCTGGTGCGCCCCGGACGCGATGCGGGTCCAATCCGACGTCGCAACCGTCCTGGCAGCCCGCGACGCGGCGGCCGCCCGCCGCGCGGAGGGCACTCTGCGCCGCGCCCTGACCGTGCTCGACGCCCAGCGCACGGCGGTGGACGCGGTGCTCGCTCAGGCCAGCGCCGCCCTGCACGCCCGGGCCCAGCCACTCCCGCTCCCCGGGTGACGACCCGTGCCCGCCACCACCCCGGGCCGGCCGGGAAAGCTCCGGAGAGCAGCTAAGGGCCCTGAGAAGGACGCGCGGAAAGGAGGGCGACCCCGATGCCCGGCATGGGCTCCGGCCTGGACCTCAATAACCCGGTCCTGACCAGCGCGTTCCGCTCCGCGCTGGCCCACCAGGGCCTGGCGGTCCTGCTCCTGCTGGCCGCCTGCCTCCTGGCCTGGGCCACCCTCCGAACCCGCCACCCAGCTTCAGGCCAAACCCGCACCACAAGGACCCCACCTGCCGCAGCCGGGTGGGGAGGGCCGTCTGCCACATGGGTGACCGGGCGGCGGCAGCCCGGACGCGGGGCCGGGCCGGAGCCGTGGTGGCGGGCTGTGCTGCGGGTGGGGTTCGGGGTCCTGTGGGTGGTGGACGGGTTCCTGCAGGCGCAGCCGGCAATGGTCGCAGGACTGCCGTCGCGTGTCATCCAGCCGGGGGCGGCCAGCTCACCGGGGTGGGTGCGGTCGCTGGCCGGCTGGGGGACGGCCGCGTGGACGTATCACCCGGTGCAGGCCGCCGCGGCGGCGGTGTGGATCCAGCTCGGTATCGGGGTGTGGCTGCTGGCCGCCCGCCGCGGCCGCTGGTCGCAGGCCGCCGGGCTGGCCGGGATGGGCTGGGGCCTGGTCGTGTGGGTGTTCGGCGAGGCCTTCGGCGGTGTGTTCGCGCCCGGCCTGACCGTCCTGTTCGGGGCGCCCGGCGCGGCCCTGCTGTACGCGGTGGCCGGGGCACTGATCGCGCTGCCGCCGCGGGCCTGGCCCCGGCTGGGCCGGTGGCTGCTGCCGGGCACCGGGCTGTTCCTGGCCGGCCTGGCCGTGCTGCAGGCCTGGCCGGGCCGTGGCTTCTGGGGCGAGCCCGGCGGCCGGCCCGGCCCGCTGGCCGGGATGATCCGGTCGATGGCGCAGACCCCGCAGCCCCGGCCGCTCGCCAGCCTGGTCGGCGGGTTCGGCGACCTGGCCGCCGGGCACGCGTTCGCGGTCAACCTGACCGCGGTCGTGGTGCTGGCCCTGACCGCCGCGGCCCTGCTCACCGGCCGCCGCGCGGTGGCCGGCCCGGCCGTGGCCGTGCTCACCGTGTTCTGCCTGGCCGACTGGGTGCTGATCGAGGATGCCGGGGTGTTCGGCGGGCTGGGCACCGACCCGAACAGCATGATCCCGCTGATCCTGCTGGTCACCGCCGCCTGCCTGGCCCGCTTCCCGTCTCCGGCCGCCTGCCCCGCCCGGGGCCGGGAGCCGGGGCCACAGAACACTTCAGTCCCGCTCGCGGCACGGAGCTCAGGGGCCGCTGCAGGGCCGGGTTCTGTCGTCCGTCCCGCGGCGCGCGGTGCCAGGCCAGCGGGACGGGCACGGGGATGGGCCTGGCTGCGGCGGGCCACGGGGGCGGCCCGTTCGGTGGATGTGCGGACCGTCGGGGCGGTGTGGGCGCTGGGGGTGACCGTGGCCGGGGCGTGGCCGCTCGCGGCGGCTGCGGCCAGCCGGTCGGCAGACCCGGTGCTGGCCCGCGCGCTGGACGGGTCGGCGGCAACCGTCGATTTCGCCGCCCCCGGGTTCAGTCTGACCAGCGAGGACGGCCGGGTCGTGTCACTGGCCTCGCTGCGCGGCAAGACCGTCCTGCTGACCTTCCTCGACCCCGTCTGCACCACCGACTGCCCGCTGATCGCCCAGGAGTTCCGCCAGGCCGACGCCATGCTCGGGGCCCGCAGCAAGCACGTCGAACTGGTCGCCATCGCGGCCAACCCGGTGTACCACTCGGCCCGGTACGCCCGGGCGTTCGACCGGCAGGAGGGCCTGGGAGCGCTGGCCAACTGGATGTTCCTGACCGGCCCGCTGCCCGCGCTGCGCCGGGCCTGGCACGACTACTCGTTCCCGGTGACGATGTCCCCCGCAGGCGGCATGGTGGAGCACGGCGACGTGGCGTACGTGATCGACCCGGCCGGCCGGGTCCGCACCGAGCTGAACTTCGACCCCGGCCCTGGCACCTCGGCCACCCGCTCATCGTTTGCCGCCGTACTGGCCAGCGCGGCCGGGGCGGCCGACGCGGCCGGCCCCGCCGACGGAGCGCTGAGCCCGCCGTGAGCCTCCTGCTGAATCACTGGTCCGCGGACCCGTTCCTGGCCGTCGTCGCGATCCTCGCCGCCGCCCACGAGACCGGCCTGCGGAGGCTGGCCGCCAGGTCCCGGCCCGAGCGGGCACGGCAGCGGCGGACCCGCTCGGGCTGGTTCTACGCGGGCCTGGCGATCCTGCTGCTCACCGTCGTCTCGCCGCTCGACTACTGGGCGGGCTACTACTTCTACCTGCACATGGTCCAGCACCTGCTGCTGAGCTTCGCCGTGCCGTGTCTGATCGTGGCCGGGGCGCCGTGGCAGCCGCTGCTGGACGCGCTGCCCGCCCGGGCCGGCCAGCGCCTGACGGGGCTGGCCGCGCGCGGCCGCCGGATAGCCGCGCTCCGCGCCCTGGCCCGGGCCGCGACCTGGCCGTGGACGGCCGTGATCGCGTTCAGCGCGGTCATGCTGGTCTGGCACATCCCGGCCCTGTACGACCTGGCCGACCGCAACGAGGCCGTGCACATCTGGCTGATGCACGGCAGCCTGCTGGTCACCGGCGTGGCGTTCTGGCTGCAGTTCATGCCCTCGCCGCCCGTCCGGGTGCGGCTCCAGCCAACCGAGCAGATCGCCGCGCTGGCCGCGACCAACGTGGTGATGTGGCTGCTCGCGATGGCCATGAGCATGCTCGCCTCGGGCTCCTGGTATCCGGTCTACGGCCACGTCCCCGGCGTGACGCTGCCGCCGTTCGCGGACCAGCAGATCGGCGCCGCGATCCTGTGGGTGTGCGGCGATTTCTGGTGCTACCCGGCGGTGGTGATCGCGATCCGGCGCCTGATCGCCAGGGACGGCAGCGTCTCCGCCGCGGTCGACCGGATGCTGCTGGCCCGGCCCGGCCGGCCCGCTCCGTGGCTTCAGAAGACCCGCTGAAGGGCGGCTGCAGGCATGCTGAGCAGGCACCTAACCGATAGGCCGGTTCGGCGCTGGCCCTCGCGCAGCGCTAAGTTCGGTCTCATGCTTCCCGGGAAAACCGCGGCCGGCACGGCCTTCTCGCGCCTCGCCGGGCGGGTCCGCCGGCTGGGCCTGGCCGGGCAGATCGTGGGCACCATCGCCGCCGCGCTGCTGGCCGTGCTCGCTGTCATCACCCTGGCCGGGACGCACGGGACGGCCGGCACCCAGCCGAAGACCCTGCCCACGGCCAGCAACTTCACCCTGCCCGAGCTGGGCCGTAAAGACCAGATCGTGTCGCTCGCCGGGTACGCAGGCAAGCCGGTGATCGTGAACTTCTTCGCGTCCTGGTGCGCGGAGTGCCAGTCCGAGACCCCGGAACTGGCCAGGTTCTACCGGCAGGGCCACGGCCAGACCGTGATCATCGGGATCGACGCCAACGACTCGACCGCCAAGGCGCTGCCGTGGATCCGGTCCAAGGGCGTCAGCTACCCGGTCGGCGTGGACGCGCACGGGCTCGGGCCGGCGACCGCGTACGGGGTCAACGCACTGCCGCAGACGTTCTTTCTCGACGCACAGCACCGGATCGTGAAACGGATCTACGGGGCTGTCACCGCGAGTGACTTGCGCCAGGGGGTTGAGCTGATGGACCACCCGCCCGCGGCCCTTTCGGCGTCCGGCTGACCGGCCGGCCTCTCAGGAAAGCAGGAGACCCCGATGCCGGGGATGGGTTCGGACCTGGGCCACGGCAACGCGGTGCTGATCGCCGCGTTCCGTGACGCCCTGCTGCACCAGGGCTTTCTCATCGTCCTGGGGTTCGCCGTGCTCGGCCTGCTGCTGGTCAGCATCCGCGAGATCCGCCGCCCGCTGCCGCCGCGGGTGACCGGCAGCACGAACCCGGCCGGCCCGCGCCAGGCCGCGGCGGCGCCCCTCCCGCGCGCCGGGCTGGGCCTGCGGCTGCGGATCGCCGCCCGCAAGCTTTCCGGCGGCGCCCCCGGCGAGCCCGAGCCGCGCTGGCGGGCCGTCCTGCGCATCGGGTTCGGCCTGCTGTGGGTGATCGACGGCCTGCTGCAGGCCCAGCCCGCGATGGTCGGCCTGCCCACGCAGGTGATCACCCCGGAGTCGTCCGGGTCCCCGGCCTGGGTGCGGTCCATCGTCGGCTGGGGCACGGCCTCGTGGACCTTCCACCCGGTGCAGGCCGCGGCCGCCGCGGTGTGGATCCAGCTGGGCCTCGGGGTGTGGATGCTGGCCGTACGGCGCGGCCGGTGGTCCCAGGCCGCGGCGCTGGCCGGGGTGGCCTGGGGTCTTGTGGTCTGGGTGTTCGGCGAGGCGTTCGGGAACGTGTTCGCGCCCGGGCTGAGCTTCCTGACCGGCGCGCCGGGCGCGGCCCTGCTGTACGTGGTGGCCGGCGCGCTGATCGCGCTGCCCGCCCGCACCTGGGCGTCGGCCCGGCTCGGCCGCGGGCTGCTGGCCGGCTCCGGGGTGTTCCTGGTTGGCATGGCGGTGCTGCAGGCCTGGCCAGGGCGCGGATTCTGGTCCGGCGGCGGCCCGCTCACCGCCATGATCGGCGAGATGTCCGGGACGTCCCAGCCGCGGCCGCTGGCCAGCCTGGTGGGGAGCTTCGGCCGGATCGTGGCGGCGCACGGTTTCGCGGTCAACCTGGTCGCGGTCAGCGTGCTCGCCGCGGCCGGTCTTGGCCTGCTCAGCGCCCGGCCGCGGCTGGTCCGGCCCGCGCTGCTGGCCACGGTCGCGCTGTTCGCGGTGGACTGGGTGCTGGTGCAGGACACCGGGGTGTTCGGCGGCCTCGGCACCGACCCGAACAGCATGATCCCGGCCGCCCTGCTGATCATCGCCGCCTGCCTGGCGTGGACCGCGAACTGCGCCGCACCGGTTCCCGCCGTCCCGCCGGTCCCCGCCGGTACTTCGCTCCCGGCCGGCGCACCGGTCCGGTCCGGCACGCCTGCCCCCACCGACACGAGTTTCCCGGATTACGGAAGCGTCCCCGCGGGTGCCGCCGTCGCAGCTGAAACAGCTGGCGGCGGGGGGCCGGCCCGGCCGCGGCGCCGGACGTGGCGGCGCAGGCTGGCCAAGGCGCTGCTGACCGTGGACGGCCGTTCGGTGGCCGCGGCCGGGGCCCTGGGGATCACGCTGCTCGGGGCGTTCCCGCTGGCCGCGGCGGCCGCGGACCGGTCGGCCGACCCGCTGATCGCCCGGGCCCTGAACGGGCCGGTGACCCCGGAGAACTTCCCGGCCACGCCGTTCGAGCTGACTACCGCGGACGGCCGGACCGTGTCGCTGGCCTCGCTCCGCGGCAAGACCGTTCTGCTGACCTTCCTCGACCCGGTGTGCACCACCGACTGCCCGCTGATCGCGCAGCAGTTCCGCACCGCGAACGAGCTGCTCGGGGCCCGCAGCAAGCAGGTCGAGCTGGTCGCGATCGCGGCCAACCCGGCCTACTACTCGGCCAGCGCGCTGCGCGCGTTCGACCGCCAGGAAGGCATGGACCAGGTCCCCAACTGGACCTTCCTCACCGGCTCGCTCCCGCAGCTGCGGAAGGCGTGGCACGACTACTACTTCTCCGCCAGCCTCGTGCCCGCGGGCGGCATGGTCCTGCACAGCGACCTGGCCTACGTGATTGACCCGCACGGCCAGGTCCGGTACGAGCTGAACCTGGACCCCGGCCCGGCCAGCTCGGCGACCCAGGCCTCGTTCGCCAGCGAGCTCGCCGCCGCCGCCGAAACGGCGATGAAGTCATGACCCGCAGTGCTAGCTGGCTCGCGCCAGGCCGCACTGTTGGCCGCGCCGGCGCTCGCCCGGCCGGCTCCGCCGGCGGCGCGAAAGCTTCCGTGATCATGGGGGGCGCTGGTCTGGCGGCGTTGGCGCTGGTGACGGCGTCCTGCGGAAGCGGCGCCGGGGCTGGGCAAGGCGCCGCCACGTCGCCGGCCGCGGCCCGGTCGTCGATGCTGACCTCGCTGTCGGCCGGCCACGGCGCCGCCTGGGCGGTGCTCGAGGTAGGCGGGTCCCGCAGCCAGCACAACAACTTCTGGCAGCTTCTCGTCCGCCCGGCGGCCGGCCAGGCGTGGCGGCTGGCCACCCCGCCCGGCGTGGCCGACAACGGCGGCCTCGTCGCCGCCGGCCCCGGCGGACCCGCCGTCGGCACCGGCAGCGCTGCTGGTCCCGGCAGCACCGGCGGTCCCGGCAGCACCGGCTCCGGCGGCGGCGCTGGCCCGGCGCCTGGCCTGGTTGCCGGGTTCGTGCCCAGCCAGGACCTGACCTTCTCCCCGCTGGCCAGCAGCCGGGACGGCGGCCGGCACTGGGACCCAGGTCTGCTGCCGGCCGGGCTGGCCGCGGCGGCGTCCGCGCTGGCGGCCGGACCCGACGGCCGGCTGCTCGCGCTGACCGGCGCTGGGGCGCAGCTGTCCGGGCCCGGCGGGACCGGCTGGACCCCGCTGGTCAGCACGAAGGCGCTGGCGGCCAGCCCCGCCGGACGGTCTTGCGGGCTGACCGGCCTCACCGCGGTGGCCTTCGGCTCGGCCGGGGCGCCGCTGCTGGCCGGCGCCTGCAGCCATCCGGGCGTCACCGGGATCTTCCTCCGGTCCGGCGGCCAGTGGCGGCTGGCCGGCCCGAAGCCGCCTGCCGGGTTCGCCGGCCGGCCGGTCACCGTGGCCCAGCTCACGATGACCGCGCCCGGAAAGCTGACCGCGCTCCTCGCCGCCGGAGCAGGCCCGGCCCAGGACCTGGCCGCGGCCTGGCTCGGCGACGGGCAGCCCTGGACCACGTCCGCGCCGCTTCCGCTGGGCGGACGCACGCTGGTCTCCACCGCTGCCGGGTCCGACGGCACCGCCGGGGTCATCCTGACCGGCGGCCGCGCCGCCGTCATCCGCCCCGCCACGGGAACCGGTGCCGCGGCCTGGACGGCCCTGCCCGCCCTGCCCGCCGCCGCGGCGGACCTGGTCCTGGGCCCGGGACATCAGGTCAGCGTGCTCACCGCGGGCCGGACCACGGTCACGGCTTGGCAGCTCAGCAAGCCCGGCACCCGCTGGGCACCCGGCCAGAAGCTGACCATCCCGGTCCCCTTCGGTTCCTCCGGCTGACCGGCCGGCGCCCCGGGCCGCCCGGGAGCACCGTCAGGGCAGCGTGGCCGGCCCTGGGGCCGGGCCCGACGGCACAGCCCCGGTAATCCCGATACTTTCCATCACGTTGCGGAAGGCGCTCTGCCAGTCGGCGAGGTGACGGGCGGGACCCATCGGCGGCGGCTTGACCCGCTCCAGGGTCGCCAGGGTGTTGCGGACAACATCGGCGGGGCGCGGCGACGTCACCCCCGCGTCGCCCAGTTCCAGCTCGTGCTGCAGGTTGTCGCGCCCGTGCCCCTGCACGACGTCGAGCAGGAGCAGCGGCCGGCCCACGGTCCGCGCCTCCGTGCAGGTGTCACCGGAGCTGGTCACGACCAGGTCCGCGGCGGCCATCAGCTCGGGGATCCGGTCGGTGAAGCCGAACGGGTGGACCAGCGGCTGCCGGCTCGCGGCCATGCCCAGCTTGGCGGCCAGGCGCTCGTTCCGCCCGGCCACGGCGAGCACGTGCACGCCCGCGTCGCCCAGCGCCTCGGCCACCTCGGCGACCGGGCCCAGCCCCCAGGCCCCGGACATCAGCAGCACGCACCGTTCGCCGGCCGGGACGCCGAGGCTGACCCGGGCGTCGGCCTGGGACGGCGGGTGGTAGAACGGCGTCCGTACCACGGCGGGCACCACCATCACCCGCGCCTCGGGCTCGAACATCCGCACGTACGGCTCGGCCGCGGCCGAGGTGACCAGGTACAGGTCGACGTTGGGGTGGACCCATAGCCGGTGCGGCACCGCGTCGCTGCAGAACACGACGTGCCGCAGGCCCGGGTAGCGCGGCATCAGGCTGCTCATCGCCGACGCGCCGGTGGCGAACACCGAGATGACCAGCTCGGCCGGGTGGGTGTCCAGGTACTCGCGCAGCCGCGGCACGACCTGCCGCCGGGCGGCCGCGTCAGTCCGCAGGGCCAGCCGGGACCCCGGCCGCAGGGCGGCGAAATGGAACGCGTCGTACAGCCCGGGGATGGCCAGCATCGTGCGGAACACGTGCTCGCCCGCCGACCCGCCGCGACGGCCGAGCAGGCCCATCGCGTCGAGCATTTCCGATTCCCAGCCGAGCTCGCGCAGCGAGCTGCGGCAGGCCTCGGCGACCACGTCGTGGCCCATCCCGAGCGACCCGGAGAGCAGTACGGCCCGGTGCCGTGGCGCGGGTTCGGCGGCCTCGGCGGCCAGCGCCGGCCCGGTCATGGCTGGTGCGACTCCAGCCAGTCGAGGTAGCGCTGCACGCCGTCGGTGAAGGAGGTCACCGGCGACCAGTCGAGCAGTTCCTTGGCCAGTGTGTTGGACACACCGACGCCGCTGTAATCCGCGTTTCTGGCGGGCACATGAGTGATCGTAGTCGGGCCCACGAGGCTGCACACCGTGTCCGCGATCTCGCGCACCGAGACGCCGATGCCGCCTTCCAGCGCCAGCGTCTGGTTCGCCGCGGCCGGCTGGAGCGCCCGCACGTGCGCGTCCGCGATGTCTTCCACGTACACGTAGTGCCGCTGCTGATCCCCGGTGCCGGCGATGGTGATCGGCTGGCCTTCCTGCGCGAACTTCACGAACTTGGCGATCACCAGCGCGGGCCGCATGCGCGGTCCGTACGGGATGCCGTAGCGCAGGATGGTGAACTCCTGGCCGTACATCTGCCGGTAGCTGTGCACCAGCATCTCCGCGGCCAGCTTGGTGGACACGTAGACGTGCCCGGCCCGGCCGAGCTCCACCAGCGCGTTCTCGGACCGCTCGCCGTCCCCGGCGGTGGCACCGTAAACCCAGACCGTGCTGGCCAGGATGACCCGGCGGACGCTCTGGCGGCGGGCCGCCTCCAGCACCCGGGCGGTGCCCTCGACGTTCAGCCGCACGGCGCGGACCGGGTCCTTGTCGACGTCGTTGACGTCGGCGACGGCGGCGAGGTGGAAGACCGCGTCCTGCCCTTCCAGCGCCGCGTCCATCCCGGCGTCGTCGAACAGGTCGGTGGCGCAGTGCCCGGCGGCCGGGTTGAGCCACGTGGTGGCCAGGTCGATGACCCGCACCTCGTGCCCGGCGGCGAGCAGATGATCAACTACATGGGATCCGATGAAGCCGGACCCGCCCGTGACGGCTACCCGCATGTGCCCGCTCCCCGTGCCGGTATCCGTCAGGCGCCGTTCAGCTCGCCGTACACGGCGGCCACGGCGGTCAGCACCTGGTCGATCTCGTCATCGCGCATATCAGAATGGACGGGCAGGCAGACGTGCCGGTTGCACATGTCTTCGGCGACCGGCAGCGGGGCGGCCCCGGCGTACTCGGCCAGCACGGGCTGGTGGTGCAGCGGGGTGTCGTACACCTCGCCGGCCAGCCGCACGTCGTGCTTGTCGGCCATCGTCTGCTTGAACCAGGCACGGTCGGCACCCTCGGGCAGCAGCACGATGTACTTGTAGATGTTGCCCTTGCACTCGGCCGGCTCGCTCAGCGGCTCGAGGCCTTCCAGGCTGGCCAGCGCCTTGTCGTAGCGGGCCGCGACCTCGCGGCGGCGCTTGATGAACTCGGTCAGGCGGCGCAGGTGCACCATGCCGGTGGCGGCGTTCTGCTCGGACAGCCGCCAGGCGTAGCCCAGGCGGGTGTGGTGGTTCGCGGTGAACGCGCCCTTGCCCTGGTCCCGGTAGATCCTCGCCTCGTCCGCGATCTCCGCTGAGGCGGTGGCGATCATGCCGCCCTCGCCGCAGGTCACGACCTTGGTCGGGTAGAACGAGAAGGCCGCCGCGGCGCTGAACGACCCGGCGAACCGGCCACCCAGGGTGGAGCCGTGCGCGTGCGCGGCGTCCTCGATGAAGGTGATCCCGCGCTGCTCGCAGAGTTCCTGCAGGTCCTCGGTCTGCGGCGGGATCAGGCCGGCCACGTGGACGATGACCACGGCCTTGGTGCGGCGGGTGAGCACGGCCTCGACGGTCTGCGGGGTCAGCGCGAACGTGGCCGCGTCGATGTCGGCGAAGACCGGCCTGCCGCCGGCCCGCAGCACCGCCGCGGCGGTGGCGTAGAACGTGTTGGCGGGCACGATAACGTCACCCCCGGCGACGCCGGTGGCCCGCAGGATGATCTCCAGCGCGCAGGTGCCACTGGCCACCGCGATCGCGTTCGGCGTCTGGTGGGCCGCCGCGAACGCGGCTTCGAACTGCTTGGTCCACGGGCCGAGCGTGAGCGCTCCGGTGGTCAGTGTCTCCGTGATAGCCGCGGCAACTTCCGCCCGGTCCTGCGGCGAAAAGACGATGCGGGCTGGCTGCACTCTCAAACGGCACCCCTCGTGATCGTTCCTTGCTGACTGCGCCGGGCGCCGCTCTGTGCGCCGGAAAGGCCCGTCCCGGTCCCCGACATGGAATGATCGCAGGAGCAGGCCGGCCGCGTCATGCGGACTGGGCCGCCGCCGCGTGTTCCGCCCGCTGGCTGTGGTCCCGGGCAAGCGCTCGGGCGCCCGGTCTGCGGGCAGCCCCTTGCAGGTGCAGCGACCGCGGGGGGCCATTCCGGCAAGAGTAGTGATGGAGCCTAACAGATGTTCGAGCCGGCCGACCGGAACGCGGCGTTCGCCCTGGTAGGGGGTCTGGCCGCGGCCGGGCTCGCGATTGCGCAGGGCGGCCCGGGAGTGACCGCGATCGGCCCTGTGCGGCGGGCTCTGTTCCCGCGGCTGGCGGGCCGCGGCCGGGCCGGGCACGTGGCGCTGACGTTCGACGATGGGCCGGATCCGGCGACCACGCCGGCGTTCCTCGAGGTGCTCGCCGCGCGGCGGGTGTCGGCCACGTTCTTCCTGCTCGGGCCGATGGTGCGGCGCGCGCCGCAGCTGGCCGCGGAGATCGTCGCCGCCGGGCACGAGATCGGTGTTCATGGCTGGGAGCACCGGTACCTGACGTTGCGCGGCCCGCGGGCGACCTACCGGGACATTGCCATGACGGTGGATGAGATCACCTCGGCGACCGGGGTGAGCCCCCGGCTGTACCGGCCGCCCTACGGCGTGCTGAACGCCGGCGCCCTGGTGGCCACGCGCCGCCTGCGGCTGACCCCGGTGCTGTGGGACTGCTGGGGCAAGGAGTGGTCCCGGGGGTCGACGCCGGAGTCGGTGTTCGGCACTCTGTCCGCCACGCTGCGGGACGGGTCCACGGTGCTGCTGCACGACTCGGACTGCACGTCGCCGGCGGGTTCGGCGGACGCTGGTCTTGGCGCGCTGCCGATGCTGCTGGACGAATGTGAGCGCCGCGGCCTGCTGGTCGGCCCGTTCGGCGAGCACGCCGCGGAGTAGCCGGCGCCGGGGCGGACTGCTTCCAACGCAGGACCGGGATGGGGCGTCTGAGAGGGTGAGGAGCCCCGCCGGCGGGCTCGGGCAGGAGCCCTCCATGACTGGTATCCGTTCGATGTCCAGGGGCGCGGCCGTGCTCGGGGTGGCCGGCCTGGCCGCCGTCACCTCGCTGACCGCCGGGCCGGCCGCGGGCGCGCGGCCAGCCCGGCCAGGGCCGCCTATCCACCTGCCCGCCGGCCGGGTGGCGCACGCCAGCGCGCCCTGGCGGTCCCGCACCGTGCTGCGCGAGAGCGCCCGGGTCCGGTTCGCGACGCAGGTCGTCAGCCCAGCGCGCAGCGCGGACTTCGCGCTGGTGCCGGTGAACCGGCCGGAAACCAGATTCCAGCTGCGGCGGATAAGCCTGGCCAGCGGCGCCGTCCAGAGCGGACCCCGGTTCAGCGTGTCCGGGATGCGCCTGGCCAGCGGGTTCCTGTGGGTGTACGGGCCGGTGTACAGCGGGCCGCACGGCACCCGGGTGCGGCTGGTGCTGCACCAGGTCAGCCCGTCGTCCTTGCGCCTGATCCGGTCCTGGACGCTGCTGCCCACCCGCCGGCTGGTCTCGCTGGCCGACGTGTCGGTAACCGCGGGTCCGGGGCCGGGGCGAACCGTGTGGGTGGGGTTCCGGCGAACGCTGCGGCTGATCAGCGCGTCCACCGGCGCGGTCCGGCGGCGCGCCCGGGTGCCCGCCGGGTTCTCCATCACCGACGTGGCCGCCGATGAGATAGGGCACCGGCTCTACGTGGCGGCCGCACCCCGGCAGGGCGGCGGCGCGGTGTTCGAGTACCAGTCCATCAACGGCCTCCTGCTGGCGTCGGCCACCGGCAAACCGGTCGGGTTCGCGGTCGCCGGGGCCGCGCTGACCGCGGTGCCCGGCGGGGTGTGGGCCTCGTTCCGGACCGGCATGCTGGGGGAAACCGTCCTGCTCCGGCGGCGGGAGCTGACCGCCGTCCCGCTGCACCGGCCGATCTTCGGCTGGGCGATGTTCGCCAGCACGGTGTTCGGCGGCTCGCTATGGCTGGCCCGCCAGGACGGGGTGATCGGCTGCATCGGGCCGCAGACCGGCCGGGTCAGGTCCCGGGCCACGCTCCCGGCCCTGCGCGACAGCGGTCAGCTGCTCACGGTGGACCCGGGCCGGCACCTCGTCTACGGCGTAGGCCGGGACGGCGTGGTGGCGATCACCGCGCCCGCGCCCTGCTGGGGCTAGCGCCGCTAACGCCCACCGGCGCCCGCTAGCGTCCCGCCGTTACGCCGCGCCGTGCGCACTGAACGTGCACCAGTTGACGAACGTGGCCGGGTCGCCGATGTCCAGCGAGGACCGGGCCGTGTGCAGGGCCACGGCCAGCGAGTCGCCGCGGGCCAGGCGCTGGTGCACCGCGGTCATGAAGCCCGTGGCGGCCACGTCGGGCACCACGGCCGTGCTGGCCAGCACCCCGGCGGTGCCCCGGGCGAGCAGCGCGCTGACGAACCCGAGTACCTCGTCACCGGCATAGGAGACCTGGGCGCCGGACTCGCAGGAGGCCAGGATCAGCCGGTGCGGCGCCAGCCCTCGCGCGTACAGCTCCTGCACGGTCAGCGGCCCGTCGCTGAGCAGCAGTGCGGAGAACATCGGGTTGTCCGCGCGCAGCGCCCCATGGCAGGCCAGGTGCACCAGGTCGGCGGTGGCCAGGGCGCCGGTGACCCGCTCCGCGGTGCTGTCCGGGGGGGCCAGCGACAGGGCCTGCGGGTGGACCCCGGCCACGGCCTCGACCTCGGCCAGCGCCCCGGGCAGGTCGGGCCCGGCGATCAGGGCCACGCGGCCCGCGGTTCCCGCCGGGCTGATGGCCCGCTTCTGCTGGGCGGCCAGCGCGGACCGGGCCCAGAACGTCGCCGACGGGGCGAGGCTGACGGGACCGGGGTACAGCGCGGACCAGGGCACACCGAGCAGGTCCGGCACGGGGACGACGACCAGCTCGGGCAGTCGCGTAATCCGCAACGGCTCGACCAGCAGCGAGGACAGGTTCTTGATCCGCAGGTCGGCACTGGCGCGGGCGGCGTCCAGGGGGCGGGTACCGTGCTGCTCGGCCAGGCGGCGCAGGGCGAACAGGAACGCGCGGAGCTGGTCGCGGACCGCGGCGGCCGGTCCCAGCCCGACCAGCCGGCTGCTGCCGCGCTCCCCGATAACCACCGCGACCAGGTCGTCGCCGAGCTTGCCGTAGGTGACCAGCACCCGGCCGGCCAGGTACTCGCGCAGCTCGCTGACCTTGACCGGCCCGCTGGCCGATCCGACCGTGCCACCCGCCCGCCAGGTGGCCTGCCGGATCCGGTCCTCGATCTCCGCCTGCTCGGCGGTCACCCGCCCGCCTCGCGACCCGGCCGGGCCGGCCAGCCCGCCGGCCCCGGCCGGCCCGCCAGGACCACCCGCCCCGCCCGGCTCGTCACCAGAGGCCGCCGCGGCCCGCAGAGCGGTCAGATCCGCCTGGATCTCCTCGAACTTCGGGGGCTCCACGGCCAGCAGCGCGGCCGCCCGGCTGCGCTCCATCCAGTGCAGAACCCGGGCCGGCGACCCGCCGGAGATCACGATGTTCAGCCCGATCCGGCCCAGCTCGGCGCCGTGCCCCGACGCCAGCGCGCGCAGCTCGACCGACGGCAGGCTGCCCCGGTGCCGGGCCAGGTCGGCCAGTCCCCGCCGGCAGCTGACCAGCGCGTCAGCGGGCCGCTGGGCGATCACCGCGGCCATCGCCGACGCCAGCCGCCCGCGGAGCCGCACCAGCACGGACGCCCCCCGCGCCAGCGTCCCGGCCCGGGTCAGCGCGGTGATCGCCTGGCGGCGCAGATCCAGCGCGGCGGCCAGCTTGCCGGTCACCAGGTATCCCTGCACGGCGGCGGACGTAGCCCCCGCCGCGGCCAGCCGCCGCGCCGCACCACGGGCCGCGGCCAGGTCGTCAGGGGTCAGGCCGCCTACCGCCAGCCGCGCCTCGGCGGTGACCAGCAGGCTCCGGGCCCGCCCGGTGCCACGGGCCTGCTGCCGGTAGGCGTCGGCCGCCGCTTCCGACGCGGCCAGCGCCTCGTCGGTATCCCCGGACAGCAGGGCCAGCTGGGCGACACGGAGCTGGGCGTCGGCGGCCATCATCGCGGCGCCCGCCGCGGACAGCTCCTCGACCGCCTTGCGGGCCGCGTCGGCCGCCTCGGGCAGCAGCCGCAGTTCCATCAGCCCGTCGGCGTAATCGATGTAGTGCTCGCCCAGCGGCAGCCCGGCGGCCTGGTACTCGCGGACGGCGTCGTCGAAGTTGGCCAGCCCCTCGATGAACCGGCCGGACTGAACCGCCACCCAGGCCCTCGTGTGGATCACGTGCGCGACCAGATGCGGCCCGACCTGCCTGGCCAGCGGCAGGGCCTGGTCCAGGCGGCGCAGCGCGGCGGTGTACCGGCCCTGCTCGCCCTCGATCATGGCCAGGTTGTTCGGCACCTGGACCTGGCGCCGGAGGCTGAGCCCGGTGCCGGGCAGCAGCCGCTGGTAGATCGCCACCGCCTCGTCCAGGTGACCGGTGTTCTGCAGCAGGACGGCCCGGTTGAAGTCCAGCTCCGGGTTGCGGCCGGCCGGCACCAGCGCGGCCGCGGCGCGCAGGTCCCGGTGCGCGGTGGCGATCCGGCCCAGTTCCTGGCTCACCGCAGCGTGCGTGATCAGGATCTCGGCCAGCATCTCGTCGTATCCGTGCCGCCGGGCGATCCTGGCCGCCTCGTCCAGCAACCAGATCGCGTGGGTCTGCCTCAGCCGGGCCCGCTCCGCCCAGGCCTGCGCGCGCAGGGCCAGGGCCAGGGCTTCCGGGTCGCGGGCCCGCCGGGCCTCGGTCACCAGCAGCTCAGTTTCACGCCGGTGGCGCTCCGGGTCGGCGGCGACCTTATCGTAGGCCTGCTTCGCGCGTATCAGGAGATACCCAGGCTGCTCTGAGTGAGTCAAGGGACATACCGCCTCAGGCCGTTACCGGCCGGTACAAGGCGTCCCTGCTCACCCTCATAAGAAAAGGATCGGTGACCGCAGTGCCCTTTGACGAGGAAAACAGAGGAGAACCGTTCCGGGGAGACTTCCCTGGCTGGGCTGATGACGACCACCGGCGGCGGCTGGGCACCACGGTGCGGCGCCGCTCCGCGGAGCTCGCCCAGCTCCGCCGCGAGCCACGGCGCAGGCAGGGGCTGCTGAGCGCGCTTGACCAGCGGCGGCACGAGCAGCGGCCAGGGGATGGCATCATCCGGTTCGACTATCTTCCGGCCGCCGAGGGGTTCGACACCCTGCTGGTCCGTGGCGAGCTGCTCATCACGCCAGAATCCTACGGCGCGAGCACCGGTCAGGGCGGTCACCCCGGCGCCACAGTCCGTGACCTGCTTGCGTCCCGGGGGCTGACCGAGACGGACGTGGGTTGCGCGGACCTGCGCGGGCGCGTGATCCGGCTGACTCACCCCACGATGACCGGTGCGGAGCTTTCCAGCCTGGCCCGGGAGCTTCGCTCGCTCGGCCACGCCGCCGCGGTTTGCAGCGTCACCCCGACCGGCCCGGTCAGCAAGGCCATCGGCGGCCCCGAGCCGACCGCCCCGCCGCCCGGCTCGACGCCGGACGGCCCGTGCCCGGGCACCCCGTGCCAGGTCGCCGTCATCGACACCGGCATCACCCCTGAGCTGCGTGCCGACCGCTGGCTGGCGGCCGTCCCGCGCGGCGACGACACCGACCCGCTGGACGCGTTCCCCACGCCCGGCGGCGACGGGCTGCTCGACCTCGACGCCGGGCACGGCACGTTCGTGGCTGGGCTCATCCAGCAGGCCGCGCCGGACGCCGACATACGGGTGTACCGGGCCATCGACAGCGACGGCATCGGCGGCGAGCTCGAGGTGGCCTGCGCGATGATCCGCGCGGTCCGCGACGGGGCGCAGATCGTGAATCTGTCCCTCGGCTGCCAGACCCAGGACGACGTCCCGCCGATCGCACTGCAGGCCGCGCTGGACGTGATCGCGGAGATCGAGCAGCAGGACGGCCGCGAGGTGATCATCGTGGCGGCGGCGGGCAACTTCGGCGACGAGCGGCCCTGCTGGCCCGGTGCGTTCGACCGGGTGGTGTCGGTGGCCGCGGTGGACGCCAGCCTGGCGCCGATCCCGTGGTCCAGCCACGGCGCCTGGGTGACCTGCGCGACCGTGGGCGAGGGTCAGCGGTCCACGTTCGTGCCTGGGCAGGAGACCACCCCGGACGGGCAGCACCTGAACCAGTTCGGCCAGGACGCGTGGGCGGTGTGGAGCGGCACGTCGTTCTCCGCGCCGCAGATCGCCGGGGCGCTGGCCCGGATGCACGATGGCCAGCCGCTCCGCCAGGCGCTGGACCAGCTGCTCGCCACCGGGCAGCCGGTGCCGGGCTTCGGCAGGGCCCTGCTGATCCTCCAGCCGGTCTGACCGGCCCGCCGTGCATTCCGGCCCGGCCCGCCGCGTTCTCCGGCCGGGCCGGAAGAAGAATTTTTCCGCGGGGTGTATCAACCCGGGCAACGAGTGCTCTGCCTGCTCGAGGGGTGGGGCCCGTCCCGTTGCCAGAAAGGTGCTGATTACCTCGCTAACGAGTGCTGTATGCCTCGCGGAACGGCCATCGTGTAGGAGGATGGTGCACGTGGAGGAAACATCCGACGTCAGCAGGCTGGTGCGGGATAGCGCCAGCGGCAGCGCCGAGGCCTGGAGCGAGCTGGTACGCCGCTACGCGCCGCTGGTGATGTCGGTGATCCGCTCCTACCGCCTCTCCCCGGCCGACGCGCAGGACGTCAGCCAGACCGTCTGGCTGCGGCTGGTCGAGCACCTGTCCGGGCTGCGCGAGCCGGAAGCGCTGCCGGGCTGGCTGTCCACGACCACGCAGCGCGAATGCGCCCGGCAGATCGGCAAGCTGCGCCGGGTGCTGCCGGTCGACCCGCAGGAAGACGGGGCCATGAACCAGGCGATCAACGCCGACCTGGACGCGGAGATCCTGCGGGCCGAGATGCGCCAGGCGCTCCGCGACGGGCTGGCCGAGCTGCCCAAAAGGGACCAGTGGCTGCTGCAGCTGCGGTCGGCTGATCCGCCGAAGTCTTATCACGAGATCAGCGAGATGCTCGACATGCCTGTGGGTAGCATCGGTCCCACCCTGCGGCGGTGCCTGGACCGGCTGCGGGATACCGCCGCGATGCGGCGCTACGCCACCGCGGGCTCGCCCGCGGACCGGGGGAAGGGAGGTGACCAGCGTGAGCTCGCTGAGGTGGACTGACGAGGACCTGCTGCGGGAGCTGGGGGCTGCGCTGCGCGAGGCGCCGGCCGACGACAGCATCACCGCGGCGGCCGAGGCCGCGTTCAGCTGGCGTACGGCTGACGAGGAACTCGAACTGCTGATGCTGGAGACCGAGACGAGCCTGGGGACGCTGGCCGGCGCGGTGCGCGGCGCCGGGCCCGCCGCGCCGCGGACGCTGACGTTCCGCGGCGAGCAGCTCAGCGTTGAGATCGAGATCGACGACGACGGCATCGTCGGCCAGCTGATACCGCCGCAGCCCGGCCAGGTCACGCTGGTGACCTCGGACGGGCCGCAGGCTGCCGCGCAGGCCGACGAGGTCGGCTGCTTCACGCTGCCGCTGCCGCCGCCGGGCCCGATGCGGCTGGACTGCGAGCTGGACGGCAACCGCTTCGTCACCGAGTGGGCCGCCAGCTGACGCCGCCGCACCCGGTCATGCACGCGGGGCCTGCCGCCTGGCAGGCCCCGCACTGTTTTTCCTGGATTACGGTGGTCCCGGCGCGGGCCGGGCGCCCGGACTCAGATCGTCTTGCGGCGGGACCGCCCGATCGAGCCCGCGGCGCCGGTCAGGCCGTAGGCGATGGCCGCGTGCCACAGCGCGCTGAACACGCCGCCGAAGAAGCCGGCCCCGCCCAGCGTCACGGACAGCGCGAAGACCACGGCCGCGCAGGCCAGCGCGGGTGCCACGGCGAACCGCCAGGGGTTCTGCCGGGCCCAGCGCAGCGCCCGGCCGCCCGCGCCGCTGCGGGCCGCGCCAACCGCGGCCACGGTGAAGAACGCAACCGCGCCCGCGGATAGCGAGCCGGTCACGGCGAGGTGCAGGGTCAGCAGGTGCAGGCCCAGGTCGGCGCCGGTCACGACCGCGCCCGCCGCGCCCGCGACGCCCCACGGGGCGTGCGACAAGACGGCCCCGGAGACCGTCATCTCTTCCCGCCGGGACATCCCCGTCTCGCTGTTACGTGTTGGTGCCGTCATCATCGCTCCCTGGATTGTGGCCGCACAGAACTTAAGATATATCTCTTCTTGTGCGAGCGCGAGTCATATCTCGACTGATTTCCGGGACGCGGGGCGCGGCCCGCCCGGCCGGCCGGGCCGCATAGGGTGGTGACAGTGAACCTGCAGACCGCCTCCCGGACCGCGGCCAGCGGCTCCCCGGCCCGGCACCCCCGGGTATCAGCACAGTTCAGGGCATATGGCGAGAGATTCAGGCGGTCACGATAGGCAATCCTCAGCAGGCCTTCAGCCAGCCTCCAGGCTAGTGCGGCTTACTGGGAACGATGGACAGGCACACGGCGATCCGCCCGGCCGGGAAGCGTCCCGCTGTGCACCGGGATAGCTACCCTGGGACCGGGCAGAGGTGATGGGGATGCAGGAAGACCAGAGTGGCGAGGCCATGACTCCCGACCCGGGCCAGCCCAGCGGGAGCGACCCTGCCCCCGGCGCCAGTTCGAGACCCGATGACATCGTGCCTGGCCTGCAGCCTCCGCCTGGTGCCCAGCCCGGGCCCGGGCAGCCCGGCTACCCGCCGCCGGGCGGCTACGGGCCGCCGGGTTACGGGGATCCCGGGTACGGCCAGCAGGGCGGCTACGGGTACGGCGGGTACGGCCAGCCCGGGTACGGCCAGCCCGGTTACGGCGGCTACGGCCAGGGCGGGTACAGCCAGGCCGGCGACTCCGGCCAGGGCGGCGGGTACGGCCAGCTGCCCGGCTACTGGCAGGCCGGCGGGTACGGCCACTCCGGCGGCTACGGCTACGGCCAGCCGGGCTACGGCGACTACATCCAGCAGGGCCCGCCCGGTCCCGGCCGGGGCCGGGCCCTGCTCACCTACATCGTGGTGGCCGCGCTCGCCGCCGGGATCGGCGCCGGCGCGGTCCTGACGTTCTCCAGCTCGGCCAGCAGCAACCAGCAGACGTTCCAGCAGCCGGGCTTCGGCGGCAACGGCAACGGCGGCGGGAACGGCAACGGCGGCGGCAACCCGCCCGGCCTGAGCAGCTCCACCGAGCAGGCCATCATCAACAAGGTCCAGCCGGAGATCGTCGACATCACCAGCGAGCTGGGCTACAGCGGCGGCCAGGCCGAGGCCACCGGCATGGTGATCAGCCCGGACGGCGAGATCCTCACCAACAACCACGTGATCAGCGGCAGCACCAAGCTGCGGGCCACGATCGTGGGGACCGACCGGACCTACACCGCCACCGTGGTCGGCTACGACGCCACCGAGGACGTCGCGGTGATCAAGCTGCAGAACGCGTCCGGGCTGAAGACGATCCCGCTGGGCGACTCCGGCTCGGTCAAGATGGGCAACCCGGTGGTGGCCATGGGCAACGCCGACGGCCAGGGCGGGGCCCGGCCGGTGGTCGGCACTATCACCGGCGTCAACCAGACCATCACAGCCAGCGACGAGGGCAGCGCGAGCGGCAAGGAGACCCTGCACGGCATGCTGCAGACCGACGCCCGGATCGTGCCCGGTGACTCCGGCGGCCCGCTGGTCAACGCCCAGGGCCAGGTCATCGGCATGGACACGGCGGCGGCCACCGGCACCTTCGGCGGCCAGTCGGACGTGGGCTTCGCGATCCCGATCAACCGGGCGCTGGGCATCGTGCACCAGATCGAGTCGGGCAAGCCCACCGGGCACATCCAGATCGGCCTGACCGGGTTCCTCGGCGTGCTGGTGCCCGGCCAGAACGCGGCCACCGCCACCAACCCGCACCGGCAGCGCGAGCTTCAGCTGCAGCAGAACAACGGGCAGGGCGGGTTCGGCAGCTTCGGCGGGCAGCAGAACCTGCAGGGCTGCCTGGCCAACAACCAGAACATGGGCGTCCCGTCGAAGATCGCGCCGGTCGACTCCGGCACGCTGATCGACGGCGTGCTGTGCCGGACCGGGGCTGCCGACGCCGGCCTGGCCAGCGGCGACGTGATCATCTCGGTGGACGGCCACCCGGTCACCTCACCGTCCAAGCTGACCCAGCTGACCGAGCAGTCCCGTCCCGGCCAGAAGGTCTCCGTCACGTGGGTGGACCCGTCCGGCCAGAAGCACACCGGCACAGTCGTGCTGGGCGCGCACCCGCCCGAGTAAGCCCGCCAGCTAGCCGCCGGCGGAGCCGGCCTAGCGAGCGCAGGGCCGCGGCGCTGTTTTCCTGACGAGCGATGAGGCGCGACGAAGGAGCGCCGAGGGAGCGAGGAGGGAAGGCAGCGCCCTCCAGCGGCCCGGAGCTCGCCAGCAAGCACAGCGCGCCGAGGGAGCGAGGAGGGAAGGCAGCGCCTCTCCAGCGGCCCTACGCTCGCCAGCTAACACAGCCAAGCGCGCATGCGCTTCTCGCATTGCTCGACCGCGGCCAGCGGGACGTACTCGTGCGGGGTGTGCGCCAGCTCCGGGTCGCCGGGGCCGTAGTTGACGGCCGGGATGCCGAGCGCGTCGAACCGGGCCACGTCGGTCCAGCCCAGCTTGGCCCGCGGGGTGCCGCCCATGGCCGCGGCGAACGCCGCCGCGGGCGGGCTCTGCAGGCCCGGCCGGGCGCCGCTGGCCACGTCGGTCACGGCCACCGGCCAGCCCGCGAAGACCTCCTCGACGTGGGCCCGGGCCTGCTCCGGCGACCGGTCCGGGGCGAACCGGTAGTTCACCGTGACCACGCACTCGTCCGGGATCACGTTGCTGGCCACGCCGCCGCGCACGCCGACCGCGTTCAGCCCCTCGTGGTAGGTCAGCCCGTCGACGCCGGGCTGGCGGGGCTGGTAGTCGCGCAGGATGCCGAGGACCGGGCCGGCGTCGTGGATGGCGTTGCGGCCCATCCAGGACCGGGCGCTGTGCGCGCGCCGCCCGGTGACCGTGATCTCCGCCCGCAGCGTGCCCTGGCAGCCGCCCTCGACCACCCCGCCGGTCGGCTCCATCAGCACCGCGAAGTCGCCGGCCAGCTGATCCGGGACCGCCCGGCTCAGCCGCAGCAGCCCGTTGCGGGCCGACTCGACTTCCTCGCAGTCGTAGAACACGTACGTCACGTCACGGGCTGGAGCGGGGACCGTGGCGGCCAGCCGGAGCTGGACGGCTACTCCTGACTTCATGTCTGAGGTGCCACAGCCGTAGAGCATCCCCTTCTCGATCCTCGAGGGAATGTTTCCCGCGACGGGGACGGTGTCGATGTGCCCGGCGAGGATGACCCGCTCCGGGCGGCCCAGGCTGGTGCGGGCGATCAGCGCGTTGCCGTCCCGGTAGACGGACAGGTGCGGCAGCGGCGCCAGGGCCGCCTCGATCGCGTCGGCCAGGGCCTGCTCACCCCCGCTGACCGAGTCGATGTCCACGAGCTGCGCCGTCAGCGGGCCGGCCGCGAGGCCGAGGTCGAGAGCCATCGCCGCAGCATAGGCCGTCCGCTCGCGAGAGGGCCGCCGGCGCCGCTTTCCTGACGAGCGACGCCGGCGGCGACGCGCCGGCGAAGCCGGCCAGCGAGCGCAGGGCCGCGGCGCTGTTTTCCCGAACGAGCGACGCGGCGCGACGAAGGAGCGCCAAGGAGCGAGGAGGGAAGGCAGCGCCCTCCAGCGGCCCGGAGCTCGCCAGCAAGCACGGGCGCCGAGGGAGCGAGGAGGGAAGGCGGCGTCTCCCAGCGGCCCGGCAGCGAGCCAGCCAGCACAGGCGGAAAAGCTGGTCAGGACCGGGGCCGGCCGGGAAGATGAGTGCCATGTTCCACGTCGCCTCGGAAGTCGGCCGCCTGCGCCAGGTCATCCTGCACCGCCCGGGCCTGGAGCTGAAACGCCTCACCCCGGACAACGCCGCCGAGCTGCTGTTCGACGACATGCTCTGGGTGTCCGAGGCGCAGGCCGAGCACGACCGGTTCGCCCAGGCGCTGCGCGACCGCGGCGTGACCGTGCACTACTACAGCGACCTGCTGGCCCAGACCATGGAGCTCCCGCAGGCCCGGCAGTACGTGCTTGACCAGGTGTTCGACCCGCTGCGGCACGGCCCGCTGGCGGCCGTCTCGCTGCGCGGCGCGCTGGAGAGCATGGACCCGGCCGAGCTGACCAGCTTCCTGATCGGCGGCATCACCAAGCGGGAGATCCTGGAACTGGTCCCCGAGCCGAAGAGCATCGCGTTCCACTCGCTGCCGCCCGACGCGTTCGTGCTCGCCCCGCTGCCGAACCTGCTCTACCAGCGGGACACCTCGTGCTGGATCTACGGCGGGGTGTCGGTGAACGCCATGCGGATGCCGGCCCGGATGCGGGAAACGGTCAGCGACGAGGCGATGTACCGGTGGCACCCGATGTTCGCCGACGGTGACTTCGCGTTCTGGTATCACGGCGCGGAGGCCGGCCCGGCGTCGATCGAGGGCGGCGACGTGCTGGTGCTGGGCAATGGCGCGGTGCTGATCGGGATGAGCGAGCGGACCACCCCGCAGGCCGTGGAGATCCTGGCCGACCGGCTGTTCCGGGCCGACGCGGCGGACCGGATCGTGGCCGTGGACATGCCGAAGGCGCGCGCGTTCATGCACCTGGACACCGTGCTGACCATGGCCGACTACGGGGTCTTCGTGAAGTACGCGGGGATGGGCATGCTGCCCTCCTACACGGTGGAGCCGGGGAGCGGGCAGCACGAGCTCAAGGTCACCGACCACCCGGCCGAGGACATGCACTCGGCCCTCGCGGCCGCGCTGGGCCTGGGCCAGATCACCGTGCTCACCGCGACCCAGGACGTCCGCTCGGCCCAGCGGGAGCAGTGGGACGACGGCTGCAACGTGCTGGCGGTCGCGCCGGGGGTGGTGGTCGCCTACGAGCGCAACGTCACCACGAACTCGTACCTGCGGGAGAACGGCATCGAGGTGATCACGATCCGCGGCAGCGAACTGGGCCGCGGCCGGGGCGGCCCGCGCTGCATGACGTGCCCGCTGGAGCGCGACGCCTGATCACTGAGGTTCAACCTCGAACGACCTTGTCCGGCTGAGAACGTCGACGTACTGTTGCGAACATGAGTGTTCACACGGCGGCCGGCCCGGTGCTGCGCCGGGCGGCCCGGCCGCTGCTCGATATCGCGGCCACCGTCCTGGTGTCCGACCCGGCGGCGTCGCTGGCCGAGGTGGCCGAGGCGGCCGGCATCGGCCGGACCACGCTGCATAAGCACTACGCGACCCGTGAGGACCTGGTCCGTGCCGTCGGGCACCGGGCCATCGACCTGTGGGAGCAGGCGGTCAGCGCGGTATCGGGCGAGGACGGCGGCCTGCGCGACCTGGTCGCCGCGATGATCCCGAACGGGCCGCAGCTGGCCTACCTGTGGCGGACCCCGGCCTTCGACCATGACGACGAGATCAGGGCCCGCGAGGCCGCGGTGGAGGACCGCTGCCTGGCCGTGCTCAGGCAGGCCCAGGAGCGCGGCATCCTGTCCGCCGCCGCGGCGGACTGGTGGCTGCTGAAGACCCTCTACGCCCTCATCTACACCGCCGCCGAGTCGGTTCAGGCCGGCCGGCTGGCCCCCCGTGACGCCCCGGAACTGGTGCTGGACACGTTCCTGCACGGCATCGGCGCGTCCTCCCAGCAAGCCCGCTCGCCGCAAGCGCAGGAGCAACCATGAGCAAGGCTGGACAGGCCGCGAGGTTCGCCTCCCGGCTGTATGCCGAGCGGGCCAGGATCGCCTGGGCCGGGTACGTGGGGCGGGACCCGATGGCGCGGCTGCACCTGCGGCCCGGGCGGGATGACCCTTACGCGATCTACGACCAGATCCGGGCGGAGCACGGCACGCTGATGCGGACCCGGCTGGGCAACTGGGCCACGCCCAGCCACCGGGTGTGCAACCTGGTGCTGCGGGACCGCCGGTTCGGGGTCCAGCCGATCGAGGACGAGCACAACCGGGCCGACGACTCGGAGCTGTCGTTCCTGGAGCTGAACCCGCCGGACCACACCCGGCTGCGGCGGCTGGCACAGCCCTCGTTCAGCCCGAAGGCGGTGGCGACCTACCGGGGCCGGATCGAGCAGACCGTCGGCCGCATGCTCGACCAGGCGGCGTCGGCGGGCGAGTTCGACCTGGTCTCCCAGTTCGCCGCGCCGCTGCCGATCGCGGTGATCACGGACCTGCTGGGGGTCCCGGACGCGAACGCGGAGGAGTTCGCCCGGTACGGCGCCTCGATCGGCAGCGCGCTGGACGGCATCAAGGGGCTGCGCCACGCGGCGGAGCTGCAGGCCAGCCAGGCAGCCCTGGAGAAGCTCTTCAACGGCCTGTTCGAGCTGCGGCGGCGCGAGCCGGCCGACGACATCGTCAGCGCCCTGGTGGCCGCCGAGGGCGACCAGATCAGGCCCGGCGAGATGCTGCCGATGTGCGTGCTGCTGCTGGTGGCCGGCTTCGAGACAACCGTCAACCTGATCGGCAACGCGGTGCTGGCCCTGCTCGGTCACCCGGACCAGTGGGCGGCGCTGTGCGCGGATCCCGAGGGGCTGGCCGGGGCCGCGGTCGAGGAGACGCTCCGCTGGGACCCGCCGGTGCAGCGCACGGCCAGGACCGCGCTGGAGACGGTGCAGGTCGAAGGCCACACCGTGGCCAAGGGCGAGCTGGTGGCGACACTGATCGGCGCGGCCAACCGGGACCCGGAGGCGTACGAGCGGCCCGCGGTGTTCGACCTTTCCCGCCCGGGCGGCCCGGATCACCTGGCCTTCTCCAGCGGCATCCACTACTGCGTCGGCCAGCCGCTGGCCCGCCTCGAAGGCCGGATCGCGCTGCAGGTGCTGGCCGAGCGTATGCCCGGTCTGCAGCGGGCCGGCGCCGTCGTCCGCCGCAACGCCACGCTGATCCGCGGCCCGGTCCGCCTGCCGGTCCGGGTCGCCGCCGCCCGCCGCCCCGTCCCGGCCTGACCGCCGACTCCTGCGGGCTAGACGGCTACGAAGCGGCGGTTTCCGCCGGCCGCGAGGCTCCGGCCGAAGCGCATGCCCGGGGAGAGGTGACCGCGCCTGCTCGCCTGGTGTGACCGCGGTCCTGTCCGGGTCAGCTCGCTTTGGTGATGGGCGGGACCCGGTCGCACAGATCGCAGCCGCCGTGGCAAGGCCGCCGCCGCGCACCGGGAGGTCGCCCGGGGCGGGATCCCGGGGAAGACCGTGCTGCGGGCCCGCCCGGAACCAGCAGCTGCAGCACAGGAAGATCGCTGAGATCAGTTCAGCGCCTGCTCCCCCGGCTCAGTGTTTGCTGCGCGGTGGCCGGGCTCGCAGAATCACCGGGTGAGCATCAGCTATGAGTGGCGCGGCGAGTTCGCCAGCGCCGCTGTCGGCGCCCTGCACGCGGAGGGGTTCGGGGGCGGCGGCGGTGACTACGACTGGCGGGCCCAGGTGGAGCGGCACAGCCTGGGCTGGGTGTGCGCCTGGCAGGACCGGGAACTGGTCGGGTTCGTCAACGTGGCCTGGGACGGCGGGGTGCACGCCTTCATCCTCGACACCGTCGTGGCCGCCCCAGCCCGGCGCCACGGGATTGGCGCCGGGCTGGTCGCGACCGCCAGAGAGCACGCCCGGGCGGCGGGGTGCGAGTGGCTGCACGTCGACTTCGAGGACCACCTGACCGGCTTCTACTTCCGGGCCTGCGGCTTCACCCCGACGAACGCCGGGCTCATCGCCCTGGACGAGCGCTAGCGAGCGTCGTGCAGGACCAGGCCGAGCGTCCGGCGGCGGCCGGAGCGGACCGTGCTGACGCCGTGCCGGACCGGGGCGGCCGACCAGCCGCGCGCCGACCGGACCGGCCGGGCGCGGGTGGTGAAGACCAGCGCCTGGCCCTGGCCCAGTACCAGCGACGTGCCACGGGACTGGGCCCGCGGGCGCTGCTCGACGAGCAGGAACTCACCGCCAGTGTGGTCCGCGCCGGGCGCGTCCAGGCCGATCACGACCTGCAGCGGGAAGAACAGCTCGCCGTACAGGTCCTGGTGCAGGGCGTTCCAGTCGCCGGGACCGTAGCGCAGCAGCAGCGGCGTCGGCTTCGGCTGGCCGGCCGCGTGGCACTGGTCCAGCCAGTCACCAAATTCCTCCGGCCAGGGCGCGGCCCAGCCCAGCCGGGCCGCCCAGTCCCTGGCGATGGGCAGCAGCAGCGGCCAGAACGCGGCCCGCAGCTCGGCCACCGGGCCGGGCAGCGGGTTCGCGAAGTACCGGTACTGCCCGGCCCCGAACCGCAGCCGCGCCATGTCGACGGTGGCCCGGAACCGGTGGTGGTCGTCGTACCAGCCGGCGATCTCCGCGCATTCGGCCGGGGTCAGCAGCGGCCCGGTCAGCGCGCCGCCAAGATCGTCGAGCTGCCGGGCCAGTGCCGCCCGGTCCAGCCTGGCCACCCGGCCGGCCAGGTCGCTGGCCGGCCGGGGCGGAGTGCTGCGGGCCGCGGCCACCGTACTCCTCACCTGGGCACTCACGCCGCCTCCAGATCGAGCAGGATGCGCTTGACCTCGGCGCCGCCGGCGTACTGGCCCAGCGTGCCATCGCTGCGGATAACCCGGTGGCACGGGATCAGCACCGGCAGCGGGTTGCGCGCGCAGGCGGTGCCGACCGCGCGGACCGCGGCGGGCCGCCCGGCCGCGGCCGCTACCTCGGCGTAGCTGGCCGTCGACCCGTAGCCGATGTCCGGCAGGTGGTCGAGCACGGTCCGGCGGAACCCGCGGGCCAGCCGGAAGTCCAGGTCGACGCCGAACACCCGGCGCCGGCCGGCGAAGTACTCGTCCAGCTCGCGGGCGGCCTGGTCGAGCCGGGCCGGGGCGTGCAGCACCCGGGGGCTGACCTGGCCGGCCAGCATCTCCAGCACCGCGTCCGGGTCCTCGGTCGGCCAGGCGACCTTGAGCACGCCCCGCGGCGTGGCGGCGACCAGCAGGTCGCCCGCCGGGGTGCCGACCGTGCGGTAGGCGACGTCCAGCAGGCCCTCGCGCTCGGCCTCGGCGGCCAGCCGGGCCCGCAGCGAGCTCAGGTCCGCGGCCGGCCCGGTCAGCCCGGTCAGCTCGGCCAGGAACGCGGCGTCTGGTTCGGTGATCATCATGATGTCTCCTGTCCTGCGTAGCTTCGGCGCAGCGCGGCCACCCCGTCCGCCGCGCTGCGGCGGGCGGCGGCCTCGCTGGTGCCGAGCAGCCGGCCAACCTCCGCGTACGGCAGGTCAGCCAGGTAGTGGTAGGCGACCGCGCCGCGCTGCTTGGGCGGCAGCGCGCGGACGGCCGCCCACAGGCCGGTGTCCGGCTCGGTGGGGATGCCGTGCGGCGACGGCCGGTCGGGCAGCGCGCCGGCCGGGACCGGGGCCCGGGCCGCGGCCCGGTGCCGGTCGATGGCCTTGCGGTGCGCGATCGTGGCCAGCCAGGCGCGCACGTTGCTGCCGGGCGGCAGGTCCGGGTACGCGCGCAGGGCGGCCAGGAAGGTTTCCGACCAGGCGTCGTCTGCGTCGGCGGGGGGCAGCATGGCCCGGCACACCCGCAGCACCGCTGCGCCGTGCTCGGTCACGATCTGCTCGAACGGTGGCATGCTCACATCCGGTAGACGCGCGCCGCGGCACGGGCGTGAGGTCCGTGCGCCATACGATTTTCCGCCCTGAACCCGCTCATCAGCCCACTCGTGATCCCAGCGTGAACCACCTGATCAGCACCGCCTAGTCCGGCGCCCGCAGCGCGGCTGCCGCCCGGTGCAGCGCGGCCAGGATCGCGGTCACCGACGGCCGGTTCACCGAGGAGGCGCGGGCCACCGCGAACACGTCCCTGGCCAGGGCCTGGTCCGGCAGGGTCCGCACCGCCACCCGCCGCTCCCCCGCGGCCAGCGCCAGCCGGGGCACCGCAGCGATGCCGATGCCGCGCGCCACCAGGCTCAGG
>DASVBE010000084.1:0-5293 GCA_036375995.1 Streptosporangiaceae bacterium
GGGCTGCGCTGCGCGCTGGTCAGCGTCCGGATCGCCCGGGCTCTCGGCCTGGCCGGCGACGACCTGATCACCGTCTACTACACCGGGATCCTGCATTTCGCCGGCTGCACCGCGGAAAGCGAGATCGACGCCGGGTTCTTCGGCGACGAATCAGCGGCCCGGCCGCAGATGCTCGGCGCCCAGTTCGGGTCCCGCGGCGAGCTGATCGCGATGGCCATGCGCACCGCCCACCAGGGCAGGCCCGCGCACGTCCGGGCCGCGAAGATGGCCAGGTCCGCGGTGGGCGGCATCGCCGAGTTCAGGAAGTGGGCGCGCAGCCACTGCGACGTGGCCCGGCTGCTCGGCGCGCGGATGGGCTTCTCCGACCCGATCCAGCTGTCCCTGCGGCACCTGTACGAGCGGTGGGACGGCAAGGGCATGCCCGGGGACCTGCGCGGCGAGCAGATCCCGCAGCCGGTGCGGATCATGCAGGCCGCCCAGGACGCCGACCTCGCCTACCAGCGCGGCGGACCGGCCCTGGCCCGCACCGTCCTGTCCGGCCGGGCCGGCTCGGGCCTGGACCCGCAGGCCGTCGCCGCCTTCCTGGACGCCGGCGACGCCATGTTCGAGGGCCTGGACGAGCCGTCGATCTGGGACGAGGCGATAGCCGCGGAACCCGGCCCGCAGCCGGCCGTCACCGAGGACCGCCTCGACGACTGCCTGTCCGCGGTGGCCGACTTCGCCGACCTGAAGAGCACCTGGACCGTCGGCCACTCCCGGGGCGTCGCCGAGCTGGCCGAGCAGGCCGCCGTGATCGCCGGCCTGGACGGCGCGGACGTCATCCTGCTCCGCCGCGCCGCGCTGGTGCACGACCTGGGCCGGGTCGCGGTCCCGGTCAGCGTGTGGGCCAAGCCGGGCCCGCTGACCCGCGCCGAGCGGGAGCAGGTCAGGCTGCACGCCTACCACACCGAGCGGGTCCTCGACGTGGTGCCCGGGCTGCGCCCGCTCGGCCGGCTGGCCGGATCGCACGGCGAGCGCGGCGACGGCACCGGCTACCACCGCGGCAGCCGGACCCCGGACCTGCCGCTGACCGCCTGGCTGCTCGCCGCGGCCGACTGCTACCAGGCCATGCGCGAGCCCCGGGCCTACCGCGAGCCGCTCACCGGGGCCAGGGCCGCCGCCGAGCTGTGCCGGGAGATGGAATCGGGCCGGCTCGCGCCGGAAGCCGCCAACGCGGTGCTGGTCGCGGCCGGCCAGCCGGGCCGCCCGGTGAACCGCCCGGCTGGCCTATCCGAGCGCGAGTGCCAGGTGCTGCGGCTGCTATCCCGCGGCCTGGCCACCAAGCAGATCGCCCGTCAGCTGGGCATCTCCCCGAAGACCTGCGACCATCACATCCAGCGGGTGTACGGCAAGGCCGGGGTGTCGACCAGGGCCGGCGCCACCCTGTTCGCCATGGAGCACGGCCTGCTCGGCGCCGACCAGCCCGGCGGGCCCGGCGGGCCAGGGCTGGCCGCCGGGTAGCCGGCTCGCCGGATCGCCGATAGGGAGAACTCCCCATATCCGCGTCATGCCCCGTGCCCCTACGGTCATGACCTGGGGGGGAAACTGGGGCCCCCGGGGATCTGGGGGTCCCCGGGGGTGACCAGTACCGGTCAGGGAGGCAGGCGTCATGGGGAGCCCGGCGGTGGTCATCAAGCGCAGCTGCGAGCGGCTCGCCCCGGTGAGCACCCGGCCGCTGCTCGCCGCCGAGGTCACCGCGATCAACGCGGGCCGCAGGCTGTACCGCAGCTCGGCGCTGTCCGCCGAGGGCACCGTGAACACCGTGCTGTGCCACACCGCCGACCTGGAGCCCGCCGAGCTGGCCGCGCTGCAGCAGATCGGCGAGCGCAGCTTCGGCATCTGCGCCCGGGCCGGGGTGCTCTACCAGCAGGCCGCCGACCTGCTCGCCGACCTCCACCAGCACTGATCCGCCGGCCGCTGGCGACCTGCCGGCCCCGCCGGCCCGCCACGGACCCGCCCGCCGCCGAACCGCCGATAACACGCCCGCCCGGCCTGGCAGACTGCCACCGGAGGCGACCGCCATGGACGACGACCCGTATGACCTCAGCCGGTTCACCGCGGCGCAGGACGCCGGCCTGACCTACCAGCAGGCCGCCGCCGAACTCCGCCGCGGCCGCAAGACCGGCCACTGGATGTGGTTCGTGTTCCCGCAGATCGCCGGGCTCGGCCACAGCCCCACCGCCCAGCGGTACGCGATCTCCTCGCTGGACGAGGCGCGCGCCTACCTCGCCCACCCGGTCCTCGGCCCGCGGCTGGCGGAATGTGCCGCTCTCGCCGTGCAGGCCAGCCAGGGCGGCCGCACCGCCGAGCAGGTCTTCGGCCCGGTCGACGCGCTGAAACTGCGGTCCAGCATGACCCTCTTCCACCGCGCCGACCCGTCCCACCCGGTTTTCGGCCAGGTGCTGAGCCAGTTCTTCGGCGGGATCACGGACCCGGCCACCGACCAGCGGCTCTAGCGCAGAGCCGGCCGTTGTGCTGGGCTGGACCTGAACAAGAGCTGGGCGAAAGCTGGGCTCGGCCTGGGCTAGCGGTGGCCCGGTTGCGGAAGGCCGGCCGGCCCCAGATACTTGATGCCCCAGTGCCGCCCGATGTGCCCGATCGGGAAGGCACGGGATGGACGGGGAAACACGGGAGGAACGGTGGGTCAAGGAGCGCCGGACGACCCGGCCCGCTCCCTGGCGGACGAGGCTGGCGGGTTCGGCCCCGGCTCCAGGATCGCCGGCTACCGGCTGGAGGAGCGCATTGGGGCCGGCGGCATGGCCGTCATCTTCCGCGCCCACGACGAGCGGCTCGGCCGCGCGGTCGCCCTGAAGGTGCTGAGCCCTGGCCTGGCCCAGGACGAGGCCTTCCGGCAGCGGTTCATCCGCGAATCGCGGGCCGCGGCCACCGTCGACGACCCGCACATCATCCCGGTGTTCGAGGCCGGCGAGGCGTCCGGCGTGCTGTTCATCGCCATGCGCTACGTGCCCGGCGGCGACGCCGGCAGCCTGCTGCGCCGCGAGGGCCCGCTGCCGCCCGCCCGGGTCGCCGCGATCATCTCCCCGGTCGCTTCCGCGCTCGACGCGGCGCACGCCGCGGGCCTGGTCCACCGGGACATCAAGCCGTCCAACATGCTCATGGACGTCCGCCCGGGCCGGCCCGACCACGTGTACCTTTCCGACTTCGGCCTGAGCAAGGCCGCGATGGGGGCCACCGGGCTGACCGGCGCCGGGCAGTTCCTCGGCACTGTTGACTACATCGCGCCGGAGCAGATCGAGGGAAAGCCGGTCGACGGCCGGGTCGACCAGTACGCCCTCGCCTGCGCCGCGTTCGAGCTGCTCACCGGCGTGCCGCCGTTCCGGCGGGACTCCGCCCCGGCGGTCATCTACGCGCAGCTGACCGAGCCGCCGCCGTCCGTGGCCGCGCTGCGGCCCGGCCTGCCTCCGGTCGTCGACCAGGTGTTCGGGCGCGCCATGGCCAAGGCGCCGGGTGACCGGTTCCCCAGCTGCCGGGAGTTCGCTGACGCCTTGCGTACCTCTCTCAGCGTGAGCCCGTACGTCTCCGGGCCGGGCCTGCCGCCGCCGGCCGGCCACGTCGCGACCCAGTTCGCGGGTCCGGCCATGGCGGGCGCCACCGAGATGCCGGCGTTCGCCTCGGCGCCGACCCGGGCGACGTTCACCCCGGCGGCACCGACCGAGGCGGGCCCGTGGTCGTACCCGGGCGGTTCCGGCCCCGGCGGGCCCGGCGGCACCGACCCAGCCGGGCGCCCGCCCCGGCGGCGCAGCTGGATCGGCCTGCTGATCGGCGGGGTGGCGGCGGCTGTCGCGGCGGGCGCGGTCGTCGCCGCGCTGCTCGTCTCGAACCACGGCCAGGGCGGCGGGGGCGGTGGCGGCGGCACGGCGAACCCGGTCGCGAACCCGATCACGATCGCGATCGACGCGAAATCCCGGCTCGCCAAGGTCGCCGGCACCTACACCTACGTCGGCTACCGCAGCGGCCGGGACGCCAGCGCGCAGATCCACGGCCAGATCACGGGCGCGTCCAGCGGCGAGGTCGCCAAGCTGTACGCGCAGCAGTTCCCGTTCGACTCGCCGCCGTCCGAGGTCACCTCGCAGACCCTGAGCCCATCCGGGTCGGGCAAGACCGCGGACTACGCGTTCACGGTGACACCGAGCCTGGAGACCAGGTACACGGTGAAGGTGTTCCGCACCGCCAAGGCGACCGACGTGCTGGCGACCTCGCCGGTCAGCACGGTGTACGTGACCGGCTGGACGTTCTCCAGCCCGGACGTCAAGTGCCAGCGGCCCACCTGCCACGAGACGTTCACGATCAAGGTCCGGGTCCCGCCGGCCGCGATCGCCAGCGAGATCGCCAAGGCCTGGTACCCGTACTTCGGCCTGCGGCTCGGCCCGGACAAGGCCCCGCCCCCGCCCAAGGTGCAGGTGCTGAACGCCGCCGGCGCGTCGGTCAGCTCGTCGCACCAGATCTCCGCGGACACGTACTCGCTGACGATCAGCTTCACGTTCGAGATCGGCAACAAGGCCTACTCGTGGAACTGGAGCGCCTGCTCACGGGACACCGTGGACGAGAACGGGCTCGGCGTGCCCGGCCACCACGGCTGCGGTGACCCGCGGATCCGCACGTCGCTGGACTACGCCGGTTAACCCGCCGGAACCGGCCGGCCTGACCGGGCGAGCACCTTCCCCGGCTAACCCGGAGACACCATGCGGCGCCGTACGTCCGCGCCGCCCGCTGGACGTGCTCGCTGTCTGACGATCTGGAGTCCATGCCCCGATGTTGTACCAGGCCGTCCGGGGCAGGCGAAGACCAGAAAGCGGGCCAGCGCCCCGGGGGCGGTGCTGCTCCCCGGGGCGCTGTGCCGTCTGGCTGGTCGTCAGAACAGGTCGACCGAGTCGATCGCCTCGGTCACGGTGATCTCGGGCGGCCCCGAGCCGGCGCCCATCGCGGCGATGAGCGCATGCAGGTCCGGGTTCCCGAAGAACTGCTGGAACTGCCCGACGGACTCCCACTCGCCGACCACTAGCACAAAGCCATCGCCGACGCCGAAGCGGTGGTGGATGGCACCGGCCGACCGGGACATCTCCGCGAACTTGGCCAGCTGGTCGGTGAGATGCCGCCGCGCTGAACCCGGCACGCTCAGCCCGGGCGCGGCCGGCGTCAGCTAGCGGGGGAGAGGCGGATCCGCACGGTCTCGCCGTCGCCGGCCGTAACCGGCTCGCCGGCCTGCGGATCGCTGTCCAGCCCGTCCGGGGCC
>DASVBE010000088.1:0-16722 GCA_036375995.1 Streptosporangiaceae bacterium
CGGCGTCGGGCAGATCCCGATCGACCGGACCGGCGGCGAGGCCAGCGAGCGCGCGCTGCGCTCCGGGCTGCGGGTCCTGGCAGAAGGCAACGTCCTCGGCATCTACCCCGAGGGCACCCGCTCGCCTGACGGTCGGCTGTACCGCGGCCGCACCGGGGTAGCCCGGCTGGCGCTGGAGTCCCGCGCGCCCGTCGTGCCGTGCGCGATGATGCGCACCTTCGAATTCCTGCCGCCTGGCTCGCGCAGCCCGAAGTTCGGCATCAGGCCGGGCGTGATCTTCGGTAAGCCGATGGAATTCTCCAGGTATTACGGCCGGGAGACGGACCGCGAGGCGCTGCGCGCGGTCACCGACGAGATCATCGCCGAGATCGCGAAGCTGTCCGGCCAGGAATACGTCAATATCTATGCCCAGCAGGCGAAAGAGCGGCGGCAAGCGGGGGAGCCTGCGCCGGAGGCGGACCCGCGGCCGGCCGGAGAGCCGGCGCTGGAGGAACCGCCAGCAACGGATTCATCAATGTTAACGATTGCATCGCTGGTATTCGCGGGGGCCGCGTGGCAAGAGCCAACGCGGCGACTAGGCTTTGCCCTATGCGAGTGGGAGTGCTTACCGGCGGCGGCGACTGCCCGGGACTGAACGCGGTGATCCGCGCGGTGGTACGGCGGGGAATGCAAGAGTACGGGCTGGAGTTCGTCGGGTTCCGTGACGGCTGGCGGGGTCCGCTCGAAGCCGACACGATGCCGCTGGACGTGAACGCGGTGCGCGGCATCCTGCCGCGCGGCGGCACGATCCTCGGCTCCTCGCGGACGAACCCGTTCAAGGAGACGGGACCGGGCCGCACCGGCGTCGAGCGGATCAAGGACAACCTGACCGGCCTTGGCGTGGACGCCCTGGTGGTGATCGGCGGCGAGGACACGCTCGGGGTCGCGGCCCGGCTCAACAGCGACGGCATTCCCGTCGTCGGGGTGCCGAAGACCATCGACAACGACCTCGGGGCGACCGACTACACGTTCGGCTTCGACACCGCGGTGAACATCGCGATGGAGGCGATCGACCGCCTGCACACGACGGCGGAAAGCCACCACCGGGCCCTGATCGTCGAGGTCATGGGCCGTCACGCCGGGTGGATCGCGCTGCACGCGGGCCTGGCGGGCGGGGCGAACGTCATCCTCATCCCCGAGCGCCCGTTCGACATCGACAAGGTGATCGGCTACGTGGAGCACCGGTTCCAGACCAGGTACGCGCCGATCGTGGTCGTCGCCGAGGGCGCGCACCCGGTGCAGGAGGATCTGACCCTGCAGTCCGGACAACTCGACGCCTTCGGCCACGTCCGGCTCGGCGGCGTGGGCCAGTTCCTCGCCGACGCGATCGAGAAGCGGACCGGCAAGGAAGCCCGCTGCACGGTGCTCGGCCACATCCAGCGCGGCGGCACGCCGACCGCGTTCGACCGGGTCCTCGCCACCCGGTACGGGCTGCAGGCCATCAGCGCGGTGCACGACGGCGACTTCGGCATCATGGTCGCGCTGTCCGGGACGAACATCGTGCGGGTCCCGCTCAGCGAGGCCACCCGTGAGCTCAAGCTGGTCCCGGTAGAGCGTTACGCCGAAGCTGAGGTGCTGTTCGGCTGACCCTAGGCTGGTCAGGCCCGACAGCGGCCGGGCGGCAGGAGGCAACGATGCCGGAACTCGACCGGGACGCGGCGCTCGACTGGGTCGCGCGCTGGGATAGCCAGCAGCTCGGCTACCTGCCGGACCGGGAAGAGCGGTTCACCGCGCTGATCGACGCGGTGCAGGAGGGCACCAGCAGGCCGGACCCGCTGGTGCTCGACCTCGGCGCGGGGCCCGGCTCGCTGGCGGTGCGGCTGCTCGACCGGCTGCCCGCCGCGACGGTGGTCGCGGTGGACGCCGACCCGCTGCTGCTCGCCCTGGGCCGGGTCGCCTGGCCGGACCGGACCGGGCTCCGGTTTGCCGAGGCCGACCTGCGCCAGCCCGGCTGGTCGGCCGGCCTGGGCCTGGACCGCCCGGTGGACGCCGCGGTGAGCACCACGGCGCTGCACTGGCTGCCGCCCGGCGCGCTGGCCGCGATGTACGCCGAGCTGGCCACCGTGCTGCGGCCGGGCGGGCTGCTGCTGAACGGCGACCACCTGTCCGAGGACGAGCAGACCGCGCCGACCCTGGCCCGGCTCGGCCGGGCGCTGATCGAGCGGGAAGAGGAGCGCCGGTTCCCGGCCGGTCACCCGGAGACCTGGGACGGCTGGTGGGCGGCGGTCGGCGCGGAACCGGCGCTGGCGCCGCTGCTGGCCGAGCGGGAGAAGCGGTTCGGCGGCAGCGACCATCACGGCTCGCCGTCCGGGCGGCTGGTCACGCATGTCGCCGCGCTGCAGGCGGCCGGCTTCGCCGAGATCGGCATCCTCTGGCAGCGCGGTGAGAACCGGCTGCTCTGCGCCGTCAAAGGGACCTGAGCCAGGCCGCTGCCGGCGGGCCCGGCCGGGGCGGGTTAGCCCGGTGGCCCCGGGGGCAGGCGGGTGGCTGGCCGCGTGATTAGGTCGAGCCAACCGTATTCCTGAAGAAAGGTCGTTAACATGCACGTCGGCCTGCAGATACCTGACTTCACCTACCCCGGCGGGGCGTCCCGGATGGGCGCCGACCTGGCCACCGTGGCCCGGACCGCCGACGACGCGGGTTTCGGGTTCATCAGCGTGATGGACCATTTCTGGCAGATCGGCGTGGTCGGGCCGCCCGAGCGCGACATGCTCGAGGCTTACACCACGCTGGGCTACGTGGCCGCCTGCACGTCGCGGGCCAAGCTGGTCACGCTGGTCACCGGCACGGTCTACCGGCATCCGGGCGTGCTCGCCAAGATCATCAGCACGCTGGACGTGCTGTCCGGCGGGCGGGCCTGGCTGGGTATCGGCGCAGCCTGGAACCAGGAGGAGTCCGAGGGTCTTGGCATCCCGTTCCCGCCGGTGGCCGAGCGGTTCGAGCGGCTGGAGGAGACCCTGCAGATCTGCCTGCAGATGTGGCGCGGCGACGAGACCCCGTTCGAGGGGCAGCACTACCAGCTCGCCCGGCCGCTGAACCGGCCGCAGCCGCTGACCCAGCCGCACCCGCCGATCATGATCGGCGGCGGCGGGGAGCGTAAGACGCTGCGCTTCGTGGCCCGCTACGCGCAGGCCTGCAACCTGTTCCCCGGCCCGGACCTGGCCCGCAAGCTGGACGTTCTGCGGGAGCACTGCGAGGCCGAGGGCCGGGACTACGACGACATCCGCAAGACCTGCTACTTCATCTTCGACCCGGGCGAGAAGGGCGAGAAGTGCCAGGAGATCGTTGACCAGCTGGGGCGCCTGGCCGGGATGGGCTTCGATACCGCGATCGGCGCGGTCGCCAACGTCTGGGACGTCACCCCGCTGGAGATCATCGGCTCCGAGGTCATCCCGGCGGTCGCCAGCCTCTGAAGTCGCCGCCGAGGTCCGCCGGGCCCCGGTAGCCTGCCGGGACCCGGCGGACCTGCCGAGACTAGCGCGGCGAGGCGGTCCAGCCGGTCCAGCGGTGGACGGTGACCGCGATGACCGGGCCTTCTGGCGGGCTGGCCTGGTACTGCGGGTAGCGCGCGGCCAGCAGGCGCAGCGGGCCGGCCAGGCGGGGCACCGGTCAGCCCACCGGGAGCGGGGGCTCGGGCTCGGGCTGCGGCGGCACGGTCACGGTGGCGGCCTGGGGGAGCGGCGGGGCCGGGGTGAGCAGCCGGCCCATGACCGGCGGCAGCGCCCGCATGGCCGCGGCCAGCTCCCTGATGTCGGTGTCGACCAGCGCCTGGTCGCCGTCGCACAGCGCGACCTCGGGCTCCGGGTGCACGTCCACGATGATCCCGTCGGCGCCGGCCGCGACCGCGGCACGGGACAGCGGCAGCACCAGGTCGCGGCGGCCGCCGGAGTGCGACGGGTCGATGATCACCGGCAGGTGCGACAGCCGCTGCGCGACCGGGACCGCGCTGATGTCCAGCGTGTTGCGGGTCGCGGTCTCGAACGTGCGGATGCCCCGCTCGCACAGCACGATGTCCAGGTTGCCGCGCTGCGCGATGTACTCCGCGGCCATCAGCCACTCCTCGATCGTGGCGCTCATCCCGCGCTTGAGCAGCACCGGCTTGCCTGCCGCGCCGACCGCCTGGAGCAGCGCGAAGTTCTGCATGCTGCGCGTGCCGACCTGCAGCATGTCGGCGTACTCGCAGACCAGGTCCACGCTGTCCGGGTCGATGACCTCGGTGACCACCGGCAGCCCGGTCTCGGCCCGTACGTCGGCCAGGATCCGCAGGCCGGCCTCGCCCAGGCCCTGGAACGCGTACGGCGAGGTGCGCGGCTTGTACGCGCCGCCGCGCAGGATCGAGGCGCCGGCCGTCATCGCCATCCGGGCCGCGGTGAGGGTCTGCTCGGGGGTCTCCACCGTGCACGGCCCGGCGATCACGGTCAGCGTCCCGGGCCCGATTGGCACGCCGCCCACCCTGATCACCGACCGGTCCGGGTGGTGCTCGCGGCTGACCAGCTTGTACGGCACCGAGATCCGCATAACGTCGAGAACACCTGGGCGGCTGCGAAGGTTCAGCGGGCCGAACGAGCCAACGTCCCCGACCAGGCCGATGATCGTCCGGGACACGCCCCGGCTGACGAACGCGTCGCCGCCGGCCGCCCGCACCAGATCCACGATGGCGTCGACGTCCTGCTGCGTGGCCTCGGGGGCCATCACCACGACCATTGCACCGCTCTCCTTGTCTCCACATGACGAAAGCCCCGGGCCGTTGGCCCGGGGCTTGGGATGAGGTCGCTTGGCGTCAGCGCAGGCGCTGGCAGGCAACCGTCCGGGAGCCGGGCCGGTAGCCATAAAAGAACCAGAACTGCTGACGCACGGGGTCAGCGTAGCGCATGCCTGATCGGGTGCGCGCCAGGCGGGGGGCGGGCAGAACCGCCGCGGCGCGGATGGCAAGATGACCAGACCCGCCCCAGCGAGTGAGCCGGACGGGGCAGGCCGGGCACCGGCCGGGTAGGCCGTAAAGGCGAGGCGAGCCGGAAGGGGCAGGCAGCAGGGTTATGCCGCCGGAGACCAAGGAGCGGGTGACCGTGGCCGCAGGGGACCGGCCGCTGCCCCCGGGTCAGCACGTTCCCCGTGTCTGGCCGGCTCTGCACTACGGCCGCGTCCCGGCATTCCGCCCGGGTCGCTGGAACCTGCGTGTCTTCGGCGCGACCGAGGACGGCGCGGATCACCGCTGGCCGTGGCCCGGGTTCTGCGCCCTGCCGCGCACGCGGGTGGTGGCGGATTTTCATTGCGTCACGAAGTTCACGATCCCCGACGTGGTGTGGGACGGGGTCCCGGCCACCGCGCTGCTCTCGCTGGCCCCGCCCGCGCCGTCGGTCACTCACGTGATGATCTGGGCCGAGTACGGGTACAGCGCGAACCTCCGCATCGCGGACTTCGCGGCTGATGATGTTGTGCTGGCCACTCACCGCGACGGCGCGGAGCTGACGCCCGAGCGCGGCTTCCCGGTGCGCCTGGTGGTGCCGCACCTGTACGCGTGGAAGAGCGTGAAGTGGGTCCGGGCCATCGAGTACCTGACCCGGGACCGGCGCGGCTTCTGGGAAGAGCGCGGCTACCACAACGTCGCCGATCCGTGGCGTGAGCAGCGCTACTCCCACCAGGAGAATCCCGGCGAGGGCCCGCCCCTGTAGTTCCCTGGGCTTGGGGCTTTGGGGTTAAGGCCAGACCTCCAGGGGTTCGCGGATGGGCTGGCCGGCCAGGAAGCGGGGGAGCAGTGCTGGCAGGTGGCCGGGGTAGAACCGGGCCGTGCTGGCGGTCAGCTCGGCGATGGGCCACCAGCGGAAGGCGAAGTAGTCCTCGTGCTCGTAGTCGAGGCGGCCGCTGACGTCGATGTCCGGGCCTGGCCCGGGCAGGCGGACCTGGACGACGACCTCGTGCTGCAGGTGGCGGACGCTGCGGTGCCGGAACGAGCCGTCTCTGGTCCAGCTGGGCGTACCGATCTGATCGCCGGTGACGGTGAGGCCGGCTTCCTCACGCAGTTCGCGCCGGGCCGCCTCGCGGTACGTTTCGCCGGGCTCGATCCCGCCGCCGGGCAGTTCCCACCACTGCCCGTACTCCGGGATGGTGACCTCGTGGGTGTGGAACAGCAGGATCCGGTCGAGGCTGTCCCGCACCACCAGCCGCACGGCGTCGCGCTCCCGGATGGGCAGGTCCCGGGGGAGTCCCTGCACTGGTGGCTCAGAGGCCGGTGGCGCCGTCGATCACCTGGCGGAGCAGGTCGGCGTGCCCGTTGTGCCGCGCGTACTCCTCCACGAGGTGCTGCCACATCCACCGCACCGACATGGTCTGGTCGGCGAAGGTGAACGTGTCGTCCAGCTTCGCGCCTTCGAGAGCGGCGTCGACGGCCAGGCACTCGGCCCGGTAGCGCTCGAAGTCCGCTTCCGCGGTGGCCGGGCCGGCCTCCTCGAAGTCCGCGTCCTTGGCGTCGGGGCGGTAGTACAGGTCGGGTATCTGCTGGCCCCGGAAGGTCTGCCGGACCCACCCGCGCTCGGTGTCGGACATGTGCCGGACCAGGCCGAGCAGCGAGAGATTCGACGGCGGCACGGCGCGCTGGGCGAGCAGGGCGGCGTCCAGGCCCGCGCACTTGCGCAGCAGGGTGGCCCGGTGCCAGTCGAGCCAGTCGCGGAGCATCTCCTGCTCGGGCTCGTTGCGGCGCCCCGGGTAGTGCTCCGACCGCTCTACGTCAGGTGCGATCCAGGACATTGCCGCAGCCTACGTCCGGGTTTCCCGCGGACGCCAACGAATTGCCACCCGGTCGGCTGCACGTCATTGTCACGCACAACCACCATCCCGTTACCCTATGCGTTTTGCCGCCCGCTAGTGGCCCTCTTGTCCGAGTCCCGCAGAGAACGCAGCAGCGCGATGTCACGGGCGTGGCCCTTTTCGCCTCCTGGGGTCTCTGCGATGAAGGGGACGCCGGCCGTGGCGGGGTGATGCAGCAGGTCGCGGAATGGCCCGGTGCCGATCTTGCCGGCCCCGATGGTCTCGTGCCGGTCATGGTGCGACCCGCAGCCGTCGAGCGAGTCGTTGGCGTGGATCAGCGCCAGCCGCCCGCCGCCCGCCCCGGCATCGGCCAGGGCGTCCAGCAGCGCAGCCACCCCGTCCGGCGCGGTCAGGTCGTGCCCGGCCGCGAACACGTGGCAGGTATCCAGGCAGACGCCGGCCCGCGGATGCCAATCCAGCGCCGCCAGGTAGCCGTGCAGCTCCGCGGGCCGGGAGCAGAGCATCGTGCCCTGCCCGGCCATCGGCTCGATCAGCAGGCCCGGACCCGGGCCCTGGCCCGGGCCGCGGCCGGCCCCGCCCTCGGGCACCGCCTCGAGCATCGGCAGCACCAGCTCCCTGACCTGCCGCAGCGCGCCATCCCGCGGCGCGCCGACCGACGACCCGGCGTGCATGATGACGCCGCGGGCGCCGAGCCGCGCACCCCGCTCCAGGCAGTACCGCACCGCCGCCGCCGACCGGTCCCTGGTCCCGGGATCCGGCGAGGCCAGGTTCACCAGGTACGGCGCATGCACGAAAACCGGCCACCCGCGCCGCGAAGCCTCCGCACCCAGCAGCTCATCCTGTGCCGGGTCGCAGGCAGGCAGCGCCCAGCCGCGCGGGTTGGCCGCGAAGACCTGGATCGCCTCGGCGCCAACGGCCTCGGCGTACCGCAGGCTGCTGGCCGCCAGCCCGCCGGTGAACGGCACATGCGAGCCCACCGGCCGCCGCACGAGAACCTAACCCGCAGCTCAGAAGCTGAAGCCGATGAAGAGCGTGATCGTGGCGCCCTTCGGGGCCTGCCCGCTCGGCTGCTGGCCGAACACCCGGTTCCCCGGGCCCACCTTCTGAACCTGGACCTGGAAGCCCTGCTCGGTCAGGATCTGGACCGCCTCGTGCTCGTCCAGGCCCTGCACGTTCGGCACGGTCACCATGGGCGGCCCGTCCGACACCCGTACCGTCACGACCTCGCCGGGGGTGATCGCGTCACCTGGGCGCGGCGTCTGCCCGGTGATGGTGTTGGCCGGCATGTCGCTGTGGTGATCGGTCACCACGTTGAGCTGGAAGCCGAGCTGCTGGGACTGCGCCTGGGCGTCGCTGAGCTGCTCGCCGACCATCGAGGGCAGCGGCGGCCCGGCGCTCACCACGATCGTGACCGGCTCGTCCTGCGGCTGCTTGTGCCCGGCCAGCGGCTTGGTGGTGAGCACCGTGCCGGCCGGGATCGTGGCCGACGCGCCCTTCACCACGGGGCCCACCTTCAGCCCGGCCTTGACCAGCGCGTTCTGGGCGTCCTGCAGGCTCATCCCGCTCACCGGCGGCACCTGGATCATCACCGGGCCGAGCGAGGGGACCAGCGTGATCACGCCGCCCTTGTGCACCCTGGCGCCGACGCCCGGCTTGGTGGACACGATCTCGCCGCGCAGCAGCGTGTTGTCGTGCACGCCGTCGGCGACCTTCACGGTGAAGCCGAGGTTCCTCAGCTCCTGCCGGGCGGTGGCCTTGGTCAGGCCCACCACGTGCGGCACGGTGGTGTACTGCCCGGCCGTCATCCACCAGGTGACCAGCCCCGCGGTCAGCACGATAGCCAGCGCGCCGGCGATGTAGGCCAGCCGCCGGCTGAACAGCCAGCGGGACAGGAACGGCTCGTGGCGGCGCGCCCACCGGCCGGGCCCGCGCCCCCGGCCCGCGGCCAGCACCTCGTCGCGCTGGGTGTCGGAAACGATCAGCGTGTGGTTCAGCCCGTCCCCGGAGTCCGCCGGCGCGGGCAGCAGGCCAGGAACAGGACCAGGTCCAGGACCGGCCGCTGGCGTCATCGCGGGCAGGATCTCGACCTTGCGGCCCGGCCCTGACCGGCCCGGCCCGGACCGGCCTGCCCCGGACCGGCCTGCCCCGGACCGGCTATGCCGGGCCTGGCGCCCGCCGGGCGGGGCGGGCGGCGGCGCCAGGTCGGCGGGCAGGGCCAGCGGCGGCGGGCCGCCCCCGGGCGGCAGGGTGACCGCCGGGAACCCGGCGCCGGTGGAGTCGGAAGCCCCCGGCGGCTGTCCGGAGGATATCGGCGCGCCCGGGCCGGTGCCGGCCACCAGCGGCGGCCACGGCGACGGGTCGAACGGGCCGCGCGCGGCCGGCCCGCCCGCGCCGTCCGGCCAGCCGGGCGCGTCAGCGCCCGGCTGGCCGGGGGCGGCCCCGGGGAACACGGGCACCGGCCCGGCGGGCAGCGCGGGCCCGGTCCCGGAACCCGTGACCGGCTCGGCCAGGTGCTGGCCCGGCCAGCTGCCCACGGCCTGCGCGCCGCCGGCCGCGTGCGCGCCGCCCACGGCATGCGCGCCGCCGGCCGCGTGCGCGCCACCGGGGGCATGCGCGCCACCCGGCCCCGCGATCGGCAGGCCCTGCCGCACGCCCCCGATCGCCCGCAGGAACTCACCCGCATCCGCGGGACGCCGGTCCGGGTTCCGGCTCGTGGCCAGCGCGACCAGCGCGTCCAGGGCCGGCGGCAGGCCGCTGACCATGCTGGACGGGGACGGCACCACCTCGTCGACGTGCTTGTACGCGGTCGCCAGCGGCGTCTCGCCCTGGTGCGGCTGCCGCCCGGTCAGCAGCTCGAACAGCATGATCCCGGCCGCGTACACGTCGGTCCGCGCGTCCGACGTGCTGTGCGACACCTGCTCCGGCGCCAGGTACGCGGCCGTGCCGATGATCATCCCATCCTGCGTGTGGCCCGTCCGCGCGGCCGCCCGGGCCAGCCCGAAGTCGGCCACCTTGACCGCGCCCTGCGGGGTGATGAGGACGTTCTCCGGCTTGACGTCGCGGTGGATGATGCCGGACTGGTGCGCCGCGGCCAGCCCGGTCAGCACGCCCTCGATGATGTCCAGGGCCTCGCGCGGGCGCAGCCGCCCCCGCGACTGAAGCAGCTGCCGCAGCGTCTGGCCCGGCACGTACTCCATCGCCAGGAACAGGATCGCGCCGTCGGCCCCCTGGTCGTAGACGGCGACCACGTTCGGGCTGGACAGCCGGGCGACGGACTTGGCCTCGTCGATGAACCGGCGGACAAAGCCGTCATCGCTGGCGAACTCGGCATGCGCGATCTTCAGCGCCACGGCCCGTTCGAGCCGCGTATCGGTGCCCAGGTAGACGGTAGCCATACCGCCCCGGGCGATGTGCGCGTCCACCCGGTAGCGCCCGTCGAGCAGATGCCCGATCGGCAACCCCGCCACGGTGGTGTCCATCGGCAGAAGTCTATGGGGGACGAAAGGTTCCCGCCCAGCTAACCGGGAGGCCACCGGGCGGGCGCTTACCGTCAGTCCACGGGGGGCGACGAGGCGGTCGCGTACCGCCGCATCGGCACCCGCCCGGCCAGCCGCGCCAGCCGCCCGGCGATCACCGCCGAGCGCATCGCCTCGGCCATCAGCTCCGGGTCATGGGCCCTGGTCACCGAGGTGGCCAGCAGCACCGCGTCGCAGCCGAGCTCCATCGCGATGGCCGCGTCGCTGGCCGTGCCGATGCCCGCGTCCAGCACGACCGGCACCCCGGCCGACGCCACGATCAGCTCGATGTTGTGCGGGTTCCTGATGCCGAGCCCGGACCCGATCGGCGAGCCCAGCGGCATGATCGCCGCGCAGCCCGCCTGCTCGAGCCGCCGGGCCAGCACCGGGTCGTCGCTGGTGTACGGCAGCACGGTGAACCCGTCGGCGACCAGCCGCTCGGCCGCGTCCAGCAGCTCCACCGGGTCCGGCAGCAGCGTCCGCTCGTCCGCGATGACCTCGAGCTTGACCCACGACGTGCCGAGCGCCTCGCGGGCCAGCTGCGCGGTGCGCACCGCCTCGGGCGCGGTGTAGCAGCCGGCCGTGTTGGGCAGCACCCGGATGCCCCGCCTGGTCAGGACGTCGAGCACCGAGCCGGCGGCGGCCGGGTCGATCCGGCGCATGGCCACCGTGGTCAGCTCGGTGCCGGACGCGGCCAGCGCCCGGTCGAGCACGTCCAGGCTGGGCGCGCCGCCGGTGCCCATGATGAGCCGCGAGCTCATCGATTCCCCGGCGATCACGAACGGGTCGTCCATCCTCAGCCTCCCTGCACTGCCGTGATGACCTCGACCAGGTCGCCGTCGCGCACCGGGGTTTGCGCCCACGCGGCCCGGCGCACCACCTCGCCGTTGACAGCTGCGGCTACTCCGGTGGTTGCGCTTGTCAGAAGGGTTACGCAAGTTTCAACGCTGGCGCCGTCCTCGACGTCATGCGGCGTCCCGTTGACAATGACCTTCACCGGCGGGCCTCCTGCCGGACCGGGCTGAACCGCCCGGGGCCGAACGGCGCGGCCCGCTCGTCCAGCTCCCCGGTGGCCAGGTATCCGCTGATCAGGTCCGCGGTGACCGGGGCGAGCAGCACCCCGGCCCGGAAGTGGCCGGTGGCCAGGACCAGCCCAGGCAGCCCGGCCGGCCCGAGCACGGGCGCGTTGTCCGGGGTGCCGGGCCGCAGCCCGGCGACCGCCTCGGCCAGCTCCAGCTCGGTGATCCCGGGCACGATCGCCCGCGCGTCGCGGAGCAGCTCCCACACGCCGCCCGCGGTGACCCGGGTGTCGCTGCCCATCTCCTCCTGGGTGGCGCCGATCACCAGCTCACCGCTTTCCCGCGGCACCAGGTACACCGACGAGCCCTGCACGACCCCGCGCACCGTCCGGCTCAGCAGCCCGGGCGGCCCGCCCGGCGCTGGCCCGCCCGGCGCTGGCCCGCCGGGGCCCGGCCGCAGCCGCAGGATCTGGCCCTTGACCGGGCGGACCGGCGGAATCGCGTCCGGCGGCAGCCCGGCCACCGAGCCCGACCGCCAGCCCGCGGCCAGCACCACCCAGTCCGCGCGCAGCCCGGTGCCGTCGGCCAGCACCGCGCCGGCGGCCCGGCCCGCGGTGACGGTCACCTCCACCGCGGCGGACCGGATCAGCCGCACCCCGGCCCCGGTGGCCGCCATCAGCAGGGCCGAAGTCAGCAGCCGCGGGTCCACCGAAGCGTCGTCCGGCACCAGCAGGCCGCCCCGCACTGACGGGCCGAGCATCGGCTCCGCGGTCCGGCATTCCCGGCCGGTCAGCGGCTGTACGGTCACCCCGAAGGACTCCTGCAGGGCCCGGAACTCGCCCAGCACGGCCAGGTCGTCGCTGTCCCAGGCGACCTGCAGGGTGCCGGCCTGCCGGTAGCCGGTGGGCAGCCCGGTCGCCGCGGTCAGCTCGGCCGCGAACGCGGCATACTGCTGCTGCGCCGCCGCGCCCAGCTGGTACAGCTCCCGCTCGGCGTAGGCCGCCTCGGACACCGGGGTGATCATGCCGGCCGCGGCGTACGACGCGCCCTTGCCGGGGTCCGGGTCGGCGACGGTCACCTGCAGCCCGCGCTGGGCGGCCCGCCAGGCTACGCTCAGCCCGATCACGCCGCCGCCGATGACGACCACGGAGGGGCCCGCTGGTGTGCCCATGTCCGCTCCCTTCGCCGGCATGACCCGGATCAGGTTCCTGCGGTCGGCGGCTCCGAGCCGCCCTCTCAGCCCGGTCGGTACCGGGCTCCCGCGCGCTGCTTCCTACCCTAAGTGATCGTGGCGAGCAGACGAGTGGTGGTAGCCGGAGCGGGCCTGGCCGGCCTGCGCACGGTGGAGCAGCTCAGGGCCCGCGGGTTCGCCGGCGATATCACGCTGATCGGCGCCGAGACCAGGCCGCCGTACGACCGGCCGCCGCTGTCCAAGAAGGTGATGGCCGGGGTCATCGACGACACGTCGCTGCCGTTCGACCCCGGCGCGCTGGGGATCACCGCCCGGCTCGGCGAGGCCGCCTGCGCGCTGGAGGACGGCGTGCTGCGCACCAGCACGGGCGATACCAGCACGGGCGATACCAGCACGGGCGATACCAGCACGGGCGGCGCGTACCCGTACGACGCGCTGGTGCTGGCCACCGGGTCCGAGCCGGTCCGGCTGCCGGGCCCCGGCGCGCAGCGCACGCTGCGCACGCTGGACGACGCGCTGGCGCTGCGCGCGCTGCTCCGCCCCGGGCTGCGGCTGGCGATCGCCGGCGCCGGGCTGATCGGCGCCGAGCTGGCCACCGCGGCCGTCGCGGCGGGTGCCCAGGTCACCGTGGTGGAATACGCCCCGGCACCGATGCTGGCCGCGGTCGGCCCGGACATCGCCGCGGTGATGGCGCGCTGGTACGCGGACGCCGGGGTGGACCTGCGCCTGGCCACCGGGGTCAGCTCGGTGCAGGACGGCGGGCTCGCGCTGGCCGGCGGCTCCTGGCTGGCCGCCGACGAGGTGGTCACGGCCATCGGCGCGCGCCCTCGGCTGGACTGGCTGGACGGCTCCGGCGTTCACACCGAAACCTGCGTACTCACTACTGAACGGCTGGAAACGTCGGCGCCTGGTGTTTTCGCGGTCGGCGACTGTGCCGCGTACCTGTCTGGGCGCTACGGCCGGCGGCTGCGGTTCGAGCACTGGGACATCGCGCTGCACGCGCCCGAGGTGGCCGCCGCGAACGTGCTTGGCGGGTCCGAGGTGTTCGACCCGGTCCCGTATTTCTGGACCGAGCAGTTCGGCCGGATGGTGCAGTACGCCGGGCTGCATTCGCCGTCGGACCGGCTGGTGTGGCGGGGCGACCCGGCGGAGGCGAAGTTCGGCGCGTTCTGGCTGGATGCCGGCGGGCGGCTGACCGCTTTGCTCGCGGTGGGCGTGCCGAAGGACGTCGTGCAGGCCCGGCGGCTGCTGGCGGGCCGCGCGGCGGTCGACGCGGACGCGCTGGCCGACCCGTCGGTGCAGGTCCGGGCGGCGGCGCTGGCCGGCTGAGGAAGCGGTAACCAGCCGAGGCGCCGGTTTGACCGGGGGGTGGATGTGGGAACTTGGTAGATGTGGCACCGATTGACCCACAGGCCGACGCAATGGTCGGCGACTGGCTCACCCTCCCCGAAACTGCCGACCAGCTGGGCATGCCCGCCAGCAGGGTGCGGCAGCTGCTGCGCGACCGCAAGCTGCTGGCCGTGCACCGGCCCGACGGCACGCTGTCCGTGCCCTCGGCGTTCCTGGACGGCTCGCAAGTGGTCCGCGGCCTGCACGGCACGCTGACCCTGCTCTTCGACTGCGGGTTCGACGCAGTCGAGGCGCTGCGCTGGCTGTTCACCGCCGACGACACGCTGCCCGGCACGCCGATCCAGGCCATCGCGCAGCACCGCCGCACCGAGGTGAACCGGCGGGCCCAGGCGCTCGCGTTCTAGCTGCGCCCGCCGGCGAGCCAGCCCGGCGGGCGCACTTCCTGGCGGCCCGGACCCGGGGTGAGCACCCCGGGGATGGCAGGCTGGCCGCATGACGTCCCTGCGCGGCCGGCTGGCCGAGGCTGTCCTGTACCTGTGCACCGACGCCCGGGAACGGCAGGGGGACATCGAAGGGTTCCTCGACCGGGCGCTGGGCGGCGGGGTGGACATCGTCCAGCTGCGGCACAAGGGCCTCGAGGCCGCGGCCGAGCTGCGCTACCTGGAGACCTTCCGCCGGGCCTGCGACAAGCACGGGGCGCTGCTGGCGGTCAACGACCGGGCCGACGTGGCGTACGCGGCCGGGGCTGATGTGCTGCATCTGGGCCAGGACGACCTGCCGGTGGCGGTGGCCCGGCAGATCTGCGGTCCTGACATCGTGATCGGGCTGTCCAGCCACGACGAGCAGCAGGCCGCGGCGGCGGCGGCCCGGCCGGAGGCGGACTACTACTGCACCGGGCCGGTGTGGCCGACGCCGACCAAGCCGGGGCGGCCCGCGCCCGGGCTGCCGCTGGTCAGGTTCGCGGCCGGTCTCGGCTCGGCCGGTCCCGAAGGAGCGCGGCCGTGGTTCGCGATCGGCGGGATCGATCTCGGCAACCTGGGCGAGGTGCTGGACGCGGGCGCCCGCCGGGTGGTCGTGGTCCGGGCCATCACCGAGGCGGAGGACCCCGGTGCGGCGGCCGCGGCGCTGGCCGCCCGCCTCCGGGCCGCTTCATGATCGCTTCCGGGCAATCGCGCCGTAGTGCGTATTTGCCGGCGCACCGTTAACCTGGTGATCATGTCGCATAACCGACCGCCGCAGGCCCCGGCCATCCGCGAGCTGCTCGAGGCCGGACTGCCGTCGTTCTCCTTCGAGTTCATGCCGCCGAAGACGGAGGCCGAGGAGGAGAAGCTGTGGCGGTCCATCCGCCAGCTGGAGCCGCTGCGGCCGACGTTCGTGTCGGTGACCTACGGGGCCGGCGGGTCGACGAGGGACCGCACCGTCCGGGTCACCGGGCGGATCGCGGCCGAGACCACGCTCACCCCGGTCGGCCACCTGACCGCGGTCAGCCACACGGTCGCCGAGCTGCGGCACGTCATCGGCTCGTACGCGGACGTCGGCGTGCGCAACGTGCTGGCGCTGCGCGGCGACCCGCCGGGCGCGCCGGACGGTGACTGGGTCCCGCACCCCGAGGGGCTGGTATACGCCGCCGAGCTGGTCCGGCTGGTGCGCGCGTCCGGGGACTTCTGCGTCGGCGTGGCCGCGTTCCCGGAGAAGCACCCGCGCAGCGAGAGCATGGACTCCGACGTGGCGAACTTCGTGGCCAAGTGCCGGGCCGGCGCGGACTTCGCGATCACCCAGATGTTCTTCTACCCGGACGACTTCCTGCGGATGCGGGACCGCGTCTGCGCCCTGGGCTGCGACGTGCCGATCATCGCCGGGATCATGCCGATCCAGTCCGTGGCCATGATCGAGCGGGCCGCGCTGCTGTCCGGGGCCAAGTTCCCGCCGGACCTGGCCGCCCGGCTGCACGCCTGCGGCGACGACCGGGCCGCGGTGCGGGCCATCGGCGTGGATTACGCCACCTGGATGTGCGAGCGGCTGCTCGCCGAGGGCGTGCCGGGCCTGCACTTCTACACGCTGAACGGGTCGCTCGCGACCCGGGAGATCTACCAGCGGCTGGGGCTCGGCCCGCGGGCCGGGTCGCTGGCCAGCAGCGGCAGCAGCGCGCCCATCACCGCGTAGGGCGGGCCGCCGCCGGGGAAGCAGAACCCGGTCAGCAGGTCGGCGAACCCGAGCCGGGCGTACAGCCGCCGGGCCGGGGAGTCGGCGTCCTCCGTGGACAGCAGCGCGGTGCGCTGCTGGCAGCCCTCCATCAGCCGCTCCAGCATCGCCCGGCCGATGCCGCGGCCCTGGTAGGCGGGCAGCACGTGCACCTCGGCGACCTCGAACGAGTCGCTCAGCCAGGAGGCCGCGGTGCTCGCGCCGAGCTTGGCGATCAGGCCGGCCTGGACCACGTCGTGCCACCACTGGCCGGGCCCGCCGCGGAACCCGTAGCAGAACGCGATCAGCCGCCCGGCCTCCTGGTCTGCGGTGACCAGCACCGAGCGCAGCTGCGGGTAGCCGGCGTGGCGCTCCATCATGGCCCGCCGCCCGGGCAGCTGCTCCCGCGGCGCCCGCATGGCCGCGCCGTAGACCTCGGTCAGCGCGGTCAGCTCGGCCAGGAACCCGGCCGGCCCGGTCACCGCGACCGTGGTGGTGTGCTGCACGGCAAGCAGAGTAGCTGTGCTTGCTGGCTCGCGCAGGGCCGCTGGAGGGCGCTGCCTTCCCGCGGTGCTTGCTGGCGAGCGCAGGGCCGCTTCAGAGGCGCTATCTTCCCTCCTCGTTCCCTCGGCGCTCCTTCGTCGCGCCTCATCGCTCGTCG
>DASVBE010000091.1:0-18216 GCA_036375995.1 Streptosporangiaceae bacterium
CTGGTCGACACGGGCGGCGGGCCCGTCGGAGGCGGTGTCGGTGGCCACCCGCTCCTCGGTCTGCGTCATGCGCTCCTCCTCATGGCCGGCATCACCCTCAGGCAACACCGCCGCCGCCCCGAGCGGAAGAGGCGAAGACGCCGAGGCCCCGGCCCGCACAGTGGCGGTCCGGGGCCTCGGGTCGGTCAGGCGGCGACCGGCGCCGTCACCGAGTCGTACGCGGGCTGCAGCGCGAGCGCCAGCACGTCGGCCACGTCGGAGATCGGGTGGACGGTCAGCGCCGCCAGCACCTCGTCCGGCACGTCCTCCAGGTCGGGCTCGTTCCGCTTCGGGATGATCACGTCGGTCAGCCCGGCCCGGTGGGCGGCGAGCAGCTTCTGCTTCACCCCGCCGATCGGCAGGACCCGCCCGGTCAGCGAGACCTCGCCGGTCATCGCCACGTCGGAGCGGGCCAGCCGGCCGGACAGCAGCGAGGCCAGCGCGGTGGTCATCGTCACCCCGGCGCTGGGCCCGTCCTTGGGCACGGCGCCGGCCGGCACGTGCACGTGCACCCCGCGGTCCTTCAGGTCGGCGACCGGGAGCTCGAGCTCCGCGCCGTGCGAGCGCAGGTAGGACAGCGCGATCTGGGCCGACTCCTTCATCACGTCGCCCAGCTGGCCGGTCAGCGTGACACCGGTGCTGCCGGTCTCCGGGTCGGCCAGCGACGCCTCGATGAACAGGACATCGCCGCCGGTGCCGGTGACTGCCAGGCCGGTGGCCACGCCGGGAACCGCGGTCCGCTCCGCAGACTCCGGGGTGTGCCGCGGCCGGCCCAGGTAACCGGTCAGGTCGTCCGGGCCCACCGTGACCGGCAGCTCCGCGGTGCCCGACGCCACCTGCGCGGCGATCTTCCGCAGCACGCGGGCCAGGCTGCGCTCCAGCGCGCGGACGCCCGCCTCGCGGGTGTACTCCGCGGCCAGCCGCCGGACCGCGTTGTCGGCCACGGTCACGTCGGGCGTGTCAAGACCGGCCCGCTCCAGCTGCCGCGGCAGCAGGTGGTCGCGGGCGATCGTGACCTTCTCGTCCTCGGTGTAGCCGTCCAGCGTGATCAGCTCCATCCGGTCCAGCAGCGGGCCGGGGATGGCGTCGATCACGTTCGCGGTGGCGATGAACAGCACGTCCGACAGGTCGAGCTCGACCTCCAGGTAGTGGTCGCGGAACGTGTGGTTCTGCGCCGGGTCGAGGACCTCGAGCAGGGCCGCGGTCGGGTCACCGCGGTAGTCCGAGCCGAGCTTGTCGACCTCGTCCAGCAGGATGACCGGGTTCATCGAGCCGGCCTCCTTGACAGCGCGGGCGATGCGGCCGGGCAGCGCGCCGACGTAGGTGCGCCGGTGGCCGCGGATCTCCGCCTCGTCCCGCACGCCGCCCAGCGCGACCCGGGCGAACTTGCGGCCCATGGCCCGGGCCACGGACTCGCCGAGCGAGGTCTTGCCCACGCCGGGCGGGCCGGCCAGGGCCAGCACCGCGCCGCTGCGGCGGCCGCCGACCAGGGTCAGGCCCTTGTCCGCGCGGCGCTTGCGGACCGCGAGGTACTCGATGATGCGGTCCTTGACGTCGTCCAGGCCCGCGTGGTCGGCGTCCAGCACCGCCCGGCTGCCGGTGATGTCATAGGCGTCGTCGGTGCGGGTGTTCCACGGGATCTCCAGGATCGTGTCCAGCCAGGTGCGGATCCAGCTCGCCTCCGGCGACTGGTCGGAGCCGCGCTCCAGCTTGGCCGCCTCCTTCAGCGCCGCCTCCCGGACCTTCTCCGGCAGGTCGGCGGCCTCGATCCGGGCCCGGTAGTCGTCCTCCTCGGAGGCCGGCTTGCCGTCCAGCTCGGCCAGCTCCTTGCGGATCGCGGCCAGCTGCTGGCGGAGCAGGAACTCGCGCTGCTGCTTCTCCATGCCCTCGCGGACGTCGTTCTCGATCGTCGTCGCGACGTCGAGCTCGGCGAGGTGGTCACGGGCCCAGCCGATCAGCTTCGCCAGCCGCTCTTCAGCGTCCGCGGTCTCCAGCAGCTCGGTGCGCTGGGCCTGGGTCAGGTAGCTGGCGTAGCCCGCGCTGTCGGCCAGCGCGGACGGGTCGCTGATCCGCTGCAGGACGTCGAGGACCTGCCACGCGCCGCGCTTCTGCAGGATCGCGGCGGCGATGCCGCGGTACTCGCGGGCCAGCTCGTGCGCATGCGGCGTGGCGTCCGGCTCGGTGACCTCCGTGCCGTTGACCCACAGGGCCGCGCCGGGGCCGACCGTGCCGACGCCGACCCGGACCCGGGACAGGCCGCGGACCACGGCGGCGGGCTCGCCGCTCGGCAGCCGGCCGGTCTGCTCGACGACGCCGAGCGTGCCGACCGCGGAGTACTTGCCGTCCACCCGGGGCACCAGCAGCACCCGCGGGTTATCGTCGCCGGTGGCGGACACCTGGGCAGCCTCGATGGCCGCGCGGGCCTCAGGGCCGGATATGTCGAGCGGGACCACCATGGTCGGCAGCACCACGGACTCGTCCAGCGGCAGCACCGGCAGGGAAAGGGTTTCGCTCACTCGGGTTCACTTCCTGGTCGAATTACTTGCTTGCACCTGTCAAGCAAGCGGCGGCCAGGTTTGTTTCCGGGCGGTGTTCGCGGTGAGCGGAAAAGCGATACCGGTCTATATTCCCAGGTCAGTGCTAGCCGCGAGCCAGGGCCAGCTACGCCGGTTGCGGGTCGTCGGGGATGGCGATCTGCAGGCAGTCGAGGCCGCTCAGGTCCAGCCAGGCCCGGCCGGTGTCGCGGACCAGGCGGAGCACGACCTCGGCGCAGACCGGGCAGCGGGCCACCATCCCGGCCTCGCTGGCAAACACCCAGGTCTCCGCGACCGGCCCGCCGTTCTTGCAGTGCGTGCACTGCCCGAACGCCGCGGTGATGTCCACCCGGAAGATCTCGCTCAGGTTGCCCGCCAGCGCGTTGCCGTCGAGCCGGGACTGCGTCATGGCCTGCCTCCCGGACTGCCAAACCGCTCGGTCCTGATCCGTTGCGGGTCGTGACCTAGGTCGACCAGCAAGTTCGCGGCCGACTCGACAAAGCCAGTCGGGCCGCAGACGAACACATCCGGCTCGTCCACTGAGGGCCAGCCGGCCTCCGCGAGCAACCGCGCGGTGATCCGCCCGGTGCGCCAGGCGGACCCGGGCGGGGCTGTCCGGGTAAACGCGAAGGTGACGTGCAGGCCGCCGTCCTTGCGGGACAGGCGATCCAGTTCCTCACGGTACAGCAGTGACCCGGGGTCGCGGACGGAATACACCAGGCGGAACGGGACCTTTGCCGCCGATTCCGCCCGGGTCCTGATCATGGCCATCAGCGGCACCAGGCCGGAGCCGCCGGCCACCAGCATGACCGGCCGGAAGGGGCCCGGGGCGTCCGGCCGCCAGACGAACCAGCCGCCCACCGGGCCGCGCACTTCCAGCTGGTCACCGGCGGCGACGACCGTTGTCAGGTACTCCGAGACCTCGCCGTCCTCGACTTCCACGACGGTGAGCTCCACGCGGCCGCCGTCCGGGGCTGAGGCGATCGAGTAGGACCGCTGGGCCTGGTAGCCGTCCTCGGCCGTCAGCCGGACGTCGACGTGCTGGCCGGCCAGGTGGCCGGGCCAGCCGGGCACGTCCAGCACGATCGTGACCGCGCGGGCGTTCTCCGGGCGGACCGCGACGACGGTCGCGACCCGCCAGGTCAATCGCCCCAGTACCGCTGCTCTTGCCATGGGTCACCGTAGTTGTGGTAGCCGACGCTCTCCCAGAAGCCCGGGGTGTCGTGCTCCTGCAGCCGGATCTCGTTCACCCACTTGGCCGACTTCCACAGGTACAGGTGCGGGACCAGCAGCCGGGCCGGGCCCCCGTGCTCCGGGTCCAGCTCTTCGCCGTCGTAGGAGAACGCGATCCAGGCCTGGCCGTCGCGCAGGTCGGCCAGCGGCAGGTTGGTGGTGTAGCCGCCGTAACTTCCGACGAGGGCGAACCCGGCCGTGGTGGTGACCCCGTCCAGCAGCGTGTCCAGCGAGATGCCGGTCCACCGGGTGCCGAGCTTGGACCACTTGGTCACGCAGTGCAGGTCGACGGTGATGTCCTCGCGGGGCAGCGCCAGCAGCGCGGGCCAGTCCCAGGACTGGGTGTCGCCGGTCTCGGTGGTGAGTCTGAGCTGCCAGCGGCGCAGGTCGACCCGGGGTGTCGGCCCGGCCGACAGCACCGGGAAGTCGGTGACCAGGTACTGGCCCGGCGGCAGCTCAGGGTCTGAGCTGCGGCCCCGGCCCTTGAAGCCGCGCGACACGATGGCCATGTGCGGATCATCCCTCCCGGTGGGTCCTGTCCCGATCGTAAGCGCCCGCGGGCCGGCTGGGGCAGTCAGGTGAAGGCGCGGGTCACCGGGGCAAGGCGGAGCACGTCGGCGGGGCCGGCCCAGCTGGATTTCCCCGACCCGGCCGCCCCGATCAGGACGACCAGCGCCGGGTTCGGCAGGCCTGCGGCCGGCTCGGGCACCGCTAGTTGGAGAAGTCCTGGGTCATCCAGACCGTCCCGGCGTCATCGACGACCACCGCGATGCCGATGGACGTGAACGAGTGGCTGAGCAGGTTCTGCCGGTGCCCGTCGTTGGGCGGGTTCTCGTTCAGCATCTCGTGGGTGAGGTTCAGCGCCATCGCGGTGATCTGCGCACTGTTCGCGGCCTGGCCGCCTTCGCCGATGTTCTCCCCGGCCGAGGTCCAGTGCACACCTGCGCTGGTCTCCCGCGCGCCCAGGTCCGGCTCGTGCAGGCACTGGTGGGACAGCCCGCAGCCGTCCTCCATCCGCAGGTCGTGGCCCAGCGCACTGGAGATCAGGTCCGGGTCGACCTCGTACGGCGGCAGCCCTTCCTGCGCCCTGGTCTGGTTGATCAGCGCCAGCACCTGGGCCGCGGCCGAGTTCTGCTGCTGCGTGATGGGCGACGGGCCGCCGGACGGCGGGCTCGCGGGCGAGGACGGGCCCGGGCTGCGCGTCGGGTGCGGGCCACCGGTCCGGTGCCGCTGGCTGCCCGGGCCCGGACCATCCTGGGTGCGCGAGGCGCCGTTGCTGCGCGGGACGCCGGTGCCGTTAGGCGTGCCGTGCCCGCTGGTGCGGGTGCAGTTGGCGGCGATGGTCACGGCGTCCTGGGTCGCGGAGCACGGCCCGGGCGGCGCGGACGGCCCGGCGGATAGCGCCGGCGGCCCGCCAGAGTTCCTGCTGACCACGAAACCACCTGCGACCAGTGCCGCGGCCAGCGGGAGCACCCAGCTGACCCGCCCCCAGCTACGGCGCCGTTCGCGCCGCTGGGAGTGCCGGCCCGGCATCCGACCACCTCAATCGCCGTTGTCCACGCGACAGTCCTGTGGTCCGTTCTCGGGTGCATTTCGCACCCGCAGGCCAGCTGCGTGCGGCACACGGGAGTCCCGCTGCTATTACGTTTCGCGGCAATGGTAGCGATAACACACGATTCGCGCCCGAAGATCACGTAGGTGGCCGTGGCGTGTGCAAGTTGTGTATGTGAAGGCTGAGGCGGGCAGTACCGGCATGTGGCCGAGGAACTGGAGATCACCGCCCGGATCACGCTGGCCGAGCCGCCCGCGCGAGTCTGGCAGGTCGCGCTGGACTGGTCCCGGCAGCACGAGTGGATCTGGGCGACCAGGGCCCGCGGCGGCGCCGCAGCCGGGGCAGCGGTGGTCGCCAGGACCGGGCTCGGCCCGGTGGGCTTCACCGACACGATGGAGATCACCGAGTGGGATCCGCCGCGCCGCTGCACCGTCAGGCACACCGGCAAAGTGGTCCGCGGCACCGGCATCTTCGAGGTCGTCCCGGCGGGAAAGGGGGCCGGAAACGGCCAGCAGAATGGCGCGGAATTCCGCTGGACCGAGCGGATACCCGTCCCCGCCCCGCTAGCCGGCCTCCTCGGCGAGCGCCTGCTGACCCCCGTGGGCCGCTGGTTCCTGCAGACCTCGCTGCGCCGCCTGGCCCGCCTGGTCTGAGCCCGCCCGGATGCGATCGATGTAACGTCGCTTACCTAAGAAGCTAAGCGACGTTACATCGATCGGCTTGGGCCGGCGGCGCCGCGGAGGGCGGCTACGGCGAACTCGCCCAGGGTCGTCAGGTCGTAGCCGCCTTCCTGGATGAGGACCAGCGGGCCGAGGTGGCGCAGCCGGCGGCCCGCCTCGTGGTAACCGGCCGCGGTGACCCGCAGCGGGCTCTCCGGGTCGGGGTCCGCGGCGTCCACGCCCAGCGAGACCACGACGGCGTCGGGGCGATGGCCGGCGGCGTCCGCGCAGAGCACGTCGAGCGCGGCCAGCCAGCCGTCGTCGCCGGTCCCCGGGGCGAGCGGGACGTTCCGGTTGGCGCCCGCCCCATCGCCCTCGCCGCGCTCGGCGGCGTACCCGGCGTAGTGCGGGAACCAGCCCGCGCCCGGGTCCACGTGCAGGCTGCCGTAGTACACGTCGCCGCGGCCGTAGAAGATTGCCTGGGTGCCGTTGCCGTGGTGGGCGTCGATATCGATGATCGCGACCCGGCCGGCCCCGGCCCGGCGGAGGGCCTCCGCGGCGACCGCCGCGTTGTTCAGGTAGCAGGAGCCGCCGAAGGCCGCCGGCCCGGCATGATGGCCGGGCGGCCGGCAGATCGCGTACGCGGCCGGCGCGCCGCCGGACACCAGCCCGGCCGCGGTCTGCGCGGCGTCCACCGCGCCCCGGATCGCCTCCCAGCTGCCCGGCCCAACCAGTGTCATCGTGTCGTAGCAGAACTTCCCGAGCCGCCCGTGCAGCGCCGCGGGCGACCGCTCCGGCAGCCCGGCCAGCAGCCCGGCGGTGGGGAACACGTACGGCACCACCCGGTCCCGGCCGTACTCGGCGACGTACCCGCCGGCCACCCAGTCCGCCCACACCGTCCGCAGGTGGCCGACCAGTTCGGGTGAGTGCACCGCGGTCAGCACCTCGTCGCCGTGCGGCTCGGCGCTGACCACCCGGGCGCCCTCCGCCCGGACCGCGGCCAGCAGCACCCGGGCCCGCTCGGCCACCTCGGTCCCGGTGTCCCGCTGCCCAAGCCACACCTCCCCGCCCGGGTCATGGCGAAGGCACGCCTCGTCCCAGACCACAAGGAGGCTCTCCAGCCCGGTCCCGCCGGCCCGGGCCGCATCCTCCCTCCGCCCGCGGGCGGGGCCGGGGCTGGCCCGCCCGGTCGGCTGGCTGGCCGGGTGCGGCTGGGGGGCACAGAGGTCGGTTACCCCGGTTCCGGAGGGCAGCGGCGGGGTCATGGAAGACTCGCTGGGTGCGAGATGATCACGGGATGACGCGGACCGCTGAGCTTGGGCTGAAGATCGGGGACCTGCCGCCGGGGCCGACGGGGTCCATCATCGACGTGCCGGGCGCGGGAATGGGGCACGCCACCGTGTGGCGGGACGAGCCGGGCCCGCCGGATGGCCGGGGCGTGGCGCGGACCGGGGTGACCGTGCTCGACCCGGGCGGCAACCTGTTCCGCAGCCCGGTGCCGGCCGGCGGCGCGGTGCTCAACGGGGCCGGCGAGTGCACCGGGTTCCTGTCCGCGGCGGAGTGGGGGCTGGCCGAGACACCGGTCTTCCTCACCTCGACGATGCAGGTGGGCCGGGTCTACGACGCGGCCTGCGAGCTGATGCTGGCCGAGGACGAAGGCATCGCCGACGACGTGATCATCCCGATCGTGGCCGAATGCGACGACAGCTTCCTGTCCGACCCGCGCCGCATGCAGGTCAGCGCGGACGACGTCAGGACCGCCCTGGACATGGCCCGGGCCTCGGCGGGCGGCAGCCAGGCCCCGGCCGAGGGCGCGGTCGGCGCGGGCACCGGGATGAGCTGCCTGGGCTACAAGGGCGGCATCGGCACGGCGTCCCGGGTCGTGCCGTCCGGGCACACCATGGGCGCGCTCGTGCTGGCGAACTTCGGCGAGCGGGAGCGGCTGACCATCGGCGGCCTGCCCGCCGGGCGGCTGCTGCCCGCCCCGCCGGGTGAGTCCGGCCCGGCCGCCCCGGCCGGCTCGTGCATCGTCGTGCTGCTCACCGACGCGCCGCTGGATTCCGCGGCCTGCACCCGGCTGGCCCGGCGGGCCGGTCTTGGCCTGGCCCGGACCGGGTCGTCCGCGCATCACGGCAGCGGCGAGATCTTCCTGGCCCTGGCCACCGGGCTGCGCGCCGCGCGCGGCGGCCCGCCGGTCCCCGGGCCCGCGATCACCGGCCGGGCCCTGGACCCGTTCTTCGACGCCGCCGTCGACGCCACCGAGGAAGCCGTGCTCAACTGCCTGCTGGCGGCGCCGACCGTGACCGGGCGGAACGGGAACACCAGCTACGGCCTCCCGGCCGAGGAAGTCCGCGCCCTGCTCCAGACGGGCCGCTGACTCACGGCGCGTCATCGGGCTCCGGCGTGACGTCGGCCAGGTGGCAGGCGGCCATGCTGTGGCCGTCCGGAGCGGCGGCGGGGAGCACCGGCAGGGCCACCCCGCGGCACCGGCTGTCGACTCCCGCCGCGGCGGCGGCGCCGCTGGCCAGCTCGGGGCAGCGCGGGTGGAACCGGCAGCCGGCCGGGATCCGGGTCGCGTCCGGCGGCTCGCCGGTCAGGACCACCGGCTCGCCGGGGGACTCGGGCAGGACCGACATCAGCGCCCGCGTGTACGGGTGCCGCGGGCTGGCGAAGACCTGCTCGGGCGGGCCGGCCTCCACAATCCGGCCCAGGTACATGACCGCCAGCCGGTCCGCGATGTTCCAGGCCAGGCCCAGGTCGTGGGTGACCACCAGGGCGGCCAGGCCCAGGTCGTCGCGGAGCCGGAGCAGCAGGGACAGGATCTCGCCGCGCACCGACGCGTCCAGCGAGGCCACCGGCTCGTCGGCGATCAGCACCTGCGGCTCGAGGACCAGCGCGCCGGCGATCACCACCCGCTGCCGCTGGCCGCCGGACAGCTCGTGCGGGTAGCGCTGGAAGAACCGCTCCGGCGGGCGCAGTCCGCAGCGGGCCAGCGCGTCTGCCACGCGGCGCTCCTCGTCGCCCAGGCGGTGGATCCTGACGCCCTCGGCGACCGCCTCGTACACCGTGTGCCGCGGGTTCAGCGACCCGGTCGGGTCCTGCAGGATCAGCTGCACGGCCCGGCGGTAGCCCTTCAGCGCGCCGGTCCGGTAGGACAGCGGTTCGCCCGCGAACCGGACCTGGCCCTCGGTCGGCTGCTCCAGGCCGAGCAGGGTCCGGGCCAGCGTGGTCTTGCCGCAGCCGGACTCGCCGACCAGCGCGACGATCTCCCCGGCGGCGATGTCCAGGTTGACCCCGTCCACCGCGCGGGCGGCCGCGCGGCGGCCCCGCCCCGCGAACCGGACCGCCACCCCATCCGCGGACAGCATCGCGGTCCCCGGGCCGGCCGTTCCAGGACCCGGGCCGGCGGGCTTCACCGGCGCGGTCATCCGGCCTCCTCACCTGGCGCTGCCGAAGCGGCGCGGGCCGCGGCGCGATCCGGGCGGACCCGGATGCAGGCGGCCACCCGGGCCGGCCCGGCCGGCCACAGGGCGGTCTCCACCGACGTGCACTCCGGCTCGGCGACCGGGCAGCGCGGGTGGAACGAGCAGCCGGACGGCAGGTCGGCCGGGTCCGGCGGGTCGCCGCCGAGCCCGCGCGGCCGGAGCCTCGACCGCTCGTCGCCGATCACCGGGAAGGCGAAAGCCAGCGCCTGGGCGTACGGGTGCTGCGCGCCGGTGAACACCTCGTGCGCGGGACCCTCCTCGACCACCCGGCCCGCGTACATCACCGCCAGCCGCTCGCAGGTCACCGACAGCACGGACAGATCGTGGCTGATCATGATCATGCTGATGCCGCGCTCCGCGACCAGGCCGGTGATCAGCCGCAGCACCTGGGCCTGGATCATCACGTCCAGCGCGGTGGTCGGCTCGTCGGCCACGATCAGGTTCGGCGAGCAGGCCAGCGCCATGGCGATCATGATGCGCTGCTTCTGCCCACCGGACAGCTCGTGCGGGTAGCCGCTGGCCCGCCAGGCCGGCAGGCCAACCTGCTCCAGCAGGCTGGCCACCCGCTTGGCCGCGGCGGCCGGGGTGACCTTGGGCTCGTGCAGCAGGATCGGCTCGGCGATCTGCTTGCCGATCTTCTGCACCGGGTTCAGCGAGTGCATCGCACCCTGGAACACGATCGACGCGCCCGCCCAGCGGACCGCGCGGAGCCGGCCCCAGCGCATGGTCAGGACGTCCTCGTCCTGGAACAGCACCTCGCCGGTGACCTTCGCGGTCCGCGGCAGCAGCCGCAGCACGGCCGCGGCCAGGGTGGACTTGCCGCACCCGGACTCGCCGGCGATGCCGAGCGTCTGGCCCTCGTCCAGGCGCAGGCTGACCCCGCGCACCGCGGGTACCCGGCCGTCCGCGGTCCGGTAGGTGACGGCCAGGTCGCGCAGCTCGAGCAGGCTCACCGGCGCTCCCGCAGCTGGGGGTCGAGTGCGGCCTCCAGCGCGTGCCCGACCATCGTGAAGGACAGCACCACCAGGATGATCGCGATGCCGGGCGCGATCAGCCATATCTGGTTGCCGGCCGAGCCGCCGCCGGTGAAGAACGCCTCGTTGAGCATCTCCCCCCAGGACGGCCGGAGCGGGTCGCCCAGGCCCAGGAAGGACAGGGTGGTCTCGGCCAGGATCGTGCCGGCCACGGTGAGGATCGTGTTGGCCAGCAGCAGCGGCATCACGTTGGGCAGCACGTGCCTGATCATCTGGTGCGTGTGCCCGGCGCCCAGGGCCCGGGACCGTTCCAGGTACGGGCGGGTCTCCACGGCCATCGCCTGGGCCCGGATGATCCGCGCGGTGCCGGGCCACGAGGTGATCCCGATCACGAAGATGATCACCCCGAGGGACGGGCCGAGGGTCTTGGCCAGCACGATCGCCAGCGGCAGGAACGGCACGACCAGGAACCAGTCGGTGACCCGCATCAGCAGGTTGTCGGTGACCTTGCCGTAGTGGCCGGCCACGATGCCGACGACCGCGCCGATCACCACGCACAGCAGCGTCGCGGTGAAGCCGATCAGCAGCGAGATCCGGGCGCCCCAGATCAGCTCGGTCAGCACCGACCGGCCGTCGGCGTCGGTGCCCAGCGGATAGTGCCAGCCCGGGCCCGCGTTGGCCGGGTTCGTGGACAGCGCCGCGCTGAGCCCGCGGGAGTTGGCCAGCAGCGGGGCGGCCAGCGCGAGGATCACCAGGACGATCAGGAAGATGAGCGCGACCACGCCGCTGCGGTCCTGGCGGTACTCGCGCCAGAACGCGGCCAGCGCCCGGCGGCGCCGGGCCCAGGAGATCTGCCGGGGCGACGGCGGCGCGGGCGCCGGGGCGGTGGCGGGCGGCGCGGTCATGCACGCACCCGCGGGTCGAACACGGTCAGCAGCAGGTCCGCGATCAGGTTCGCGATGATCACCGCGGCGGAGAACAAGAGGAACGCGCCCTCCAGCACCGGGTAGTCCGGCGCGTTCAGCGCGATAAAGGACAGCTGGCCCAGGCCCGGCCAGGAGAACACGACCTCGGTGGTGATCGCGCCGGAGATCACGAAGCCGAGGTTCAGCATGATCAGCGTGATCGACGGCAGCAGCGCGTTGGGCACCGCGTGCCTTCGCCGCACCATGATGTCGCGCAGTCCCTTGGCCCGGGCCGTGGTGAGGTAGTCCGCGTTCAGCTCGTCGAGCAGCGAGGAGCGCATGATCAGCGAGTACTCGGCCAGGTAGACCAGGGTCAGCACGAGGCAGGGCAGGGCCAGGTGCCAGAGCAGGTCACCCACGCCGGCCAGGCCGGCCCCGCCTCCGTCCGGGTTGTGCATGCCCGCGGTCGGGAAGATCGCGATCTTCGACGCGAACCCGATCAGCAGGACCATGCCGAGCCAGAAGTCCGGCATGGCGTACAGCGTGTTGCAGATTGCGGTGGACACCCGGTCGAACGGGCTGCCCCGGTGCCAGGCGGCGTGGATGCCGATCCACACGCCGATGATCGTGGACAGCACGGTGGAGGTGCCGACCAGCAGGATCGTCGGCCACAGCCGGGAGCCGATCAGCGTGGAGACCGGTTCCTGGTTCAGGAACGACCGGCCGAGGTTCCCGTGCAGGGTCTGCACCACGTAGTTCCAGAACTGCTCGGGCAGCGGCCGGCCCAGCCCGAAGGTCTTGTTGACCTCCGCCAGCTGGGCCGCGGTCAGCGCGTTGCTCCTGGTCAGGTTCTTGGCCGGGTTGGCGGGCAGGACCCGGAACAGGAAGAAGTTGAAGACCAGCACGAACAGCAGGGTGACCAGCGCGCTGCCGACCTTCACCGCCAGGCTGCGCGGCAGCCCGGTGGACCCGGGCCCGGCCTTCTCGAACCGCTCCTCCGCGGCCCGGCCGGCCCCGGCCTGCAGCGCCGTCACCGGGCGCCGCTCCTCGTCGGCGTCAGCACCGGCCGCTACTCCCGGTCATCCGAGGTCGCGACCTTGCGGCGCCGGGACGAGATCAGCCAGCCGCCGCCGAGCAGCACCACGGCCGCGATCAGCGCGCCGATCAGGATCCCGCTGGTGCCGGACCCGCCGTCGCCGGACGACGAGACCGCCGGGGCGGCGGTCAGCCCGGTGATGTGCTGGCAGCCGATGTTGTGGTCGGTGAGCGACGGGCTGGTGCCGACCGGCCGGATGCACCGGTAGCTCCAGTAAGACGTCTCCTGGTACAGCAGCAGGCCGCCAGGAACGTTGGGCTGCGGCGCGAACCCGGTGAACTTGTCGCTGCGGTAGGCCTGGGTGTCGTTGTAGTAGTACAGCAGCGCGTACGGGTCGTCGGTGTACAGCTGCTTCTCCATCTGCAGGACGACCTTGGCCCGGGCCGCGCCGTCCAGGCTCTTCTGCTCGGAGTACATCTGGTCGTACCCCTTGTTGCAGTAGAAGCTGTCCGACCAGCCCGGGGTGTACTTGCCGTTGGAGCCGATGGACCGCTGCCCGCAGGTGAACACCGACAGCTGGAAGTCCGGGTTGGGCTCGACGCCCCAGCCCCAGACGAACATGTCGTAGTCACCGTCGCCGATGACCTGGGTGAGCTGGTTGTCGTTCATGAAGCTGGTATTGACCTTGATGCCGATGGCCTCGAGCCAGCTCTTCAGGTACGGCGCGGCCTGGGTCTCGGTGGGCGACGAGGAGCGGATGAACAGCCGCAGGGACAGCTGCTTGCCGTCCTTCACCCGGACCCCGCCGGGGCCCACCTTCCACCCGTCGGCGTCCAGGATCTGCCTGGCCTTGGCCGGGTCGTAGGTGAACGCGCTGGCGCCGGGGTTGTAGTGGTACTGCGTGTAGATCGGCGGGATAACGGACGTCCCCGGCGAGCCATAGCCCAGCAGCACCCGTCTGACCAGCAACGGCTGGTTCAGCGAGTAGCTGATCGCGTGCCGGACGTTGATGTCCTTCAGGGCCGGGTTGCCGTTCCCGATCGGGTGGCCGGACACGGTGGCCGCGCCGTTGTTGAAGGCCAGCTCGTCGAAGTTGCCGGCCAGGGCGTTGTTCTGAGTGATCCCGGGCGCGCCCTTCAGCGACTTGTACAGCAGCGTGGGCAGGTTCTCGGCGAAGTCGATGCTGCCGTTGCGCAGCGCGAACGCCTCGGCGCTCGGGTTCGCGAAGGCCTGGAAGATCACCTGGGCGACGCCCGGCTTGCCGCCCCAGTAATTCGGGTTGGCCTTGAGGTCGACGTACTGCCCTTCCTGGTACTTGGTCACGATGAACGGGCCCGAGCCCACCGGGTTGCTGTTAGCGAAGGTGCTGACCTTGCTCTCCGGCACGTTCTTCCAGATGTGCTCGGGCAGGATCGACACGATCAGCAGGTTCATCCCCGGGGTTGGCTTGCTGACCTTCATCACCACCGTGTACTTGCCGGTGGCCTGCACGCTGGTGATGTTCTGGATATAGCTGAGGGTGTCGGCGCGCTCGGTCTGGCCGTGGATGTCGCGGTTGAACGTGTAGGCCACGTCGGCGGCGGTCAGCGGCACGCCGTCGGACCACTTCACCCCGTGCCGGATGTTGTACGTCCAGGTCAGCCCGTCCGGGCTGTGCGACCAGGAGGTCGCCAGCCGCGGTGACGGCTTGTAGTCCAGCTGGCCGTAGTCCATCAGCTGGTCGTAGACCATCCCGTAGACCTCGAAGTCCTGCTGGGTGAAGCCGACGTACGGGTTCAGCGTGTCGACCGACTCGGTGTTGCCGACCACGAACGTCGACGACCCGTGCTGCTGCACCGGCGGCGAGCCGGACTTGCTGGCCGACGGCGAGGGCGTGTTGTCCGCCGCGGCCGGGCCGGCCGCCAGCAGCACGAGGCCGGCCACGGCCACGCCCGCCATGATCCGGCTTCGCATCCGCCGGGCCGGGGCATCGGTTGCGCGCACGCTGGCCTCCCCTGGGCTTCAGGCCCGTGGACAGTAAAAATGACAGTCCGTACCGTCCGCCTGTGCACGTATTTATAGCTCTATCCACCCGGTTAGGTCTATGTGCGTGATGGGTTCGTGGCCGACCGGAAACCTGCTATCCCGGCTGGCCCCGGCGCCGTTATGGTCCCGGTATGGCCGCTGAGGATGATCTTGTGCCGTCGCCTTCGCCAGTCCTGCCGCGGGCGCCGCGCCGCCCGGTCCGCCGGGACCGGCACGGCGTCACCGACACCGACGACTACGCCTGGATGCGCGACCCGGACGATCCTGACCTGCGCGGTTACCTGGCCGCGGAGCGGGCCTGGTACGACGCGCACGCGGCCCGGTGGTCCGGGCTGGCGGCAGACCTGGAGCGCGAGGCGGCCGCCCGTACACCGGCGTCGGCCGACTCGGTGCAGTGGCCCGCGGCCGGCGGACCGTATCGCCTCCATATGCCCGCAGGGGCAGAGAACCCGCAGCTCATCCGGGTGCGCGCGGGGGAGGCGGACCAGGTGCTGCTGGACGCCGAGCAGGTCGCCGCGGCGACCGGGTTCGCGGACATCGGCGACCGGGTAGTCAGCCCCGACGGCCGGCTGCTGGCCTGGTCGGCGGACACCACCGGGGCGGAGAACTACCGGCTGCGGGTGCGGGACACGGCCACCGGTGCGGACCTGCCGGAGGCCATCGAGCGCACCTGCCCGGGCCTGGCCTGGGGCGCAGGCTCGGACTGGCTGCTGTACCTGGTGCCGGACGAGCTGCACCGGCCCTGGCAGGTGTGGCAGCACACGGTCGGCACCCCGGCCAGCGACGACGTGCTGGTCATGGCCGAGCCGGACGCCCGGTTCGAGCTGGCGCTGCGGGCCTCCCGCAGCGGTGAGCTGGCCCTGGTCACGGCCCAGTCGCGGGACACCACCGAGGTCACGCTGATCCCGCTGGACCGGCCGGGCCGCGACCCGGTGCTGGTCGAGCCGCGGCGGCGCGGCGTGGAGTACCGCGCTGACCACCTGGCCGGCCCGGACGGCGGCGAGCTGTACCTGGTCACCGACGACGGCGAGGCCGAGTTCCGGCTGATGCGCGCGCCGGTGCGGGCGCCGGGCCGGGCCAGCTGGCAGCCGGTGGACTGCCCTGCCGTCGCCCCGGCCCGGACGGATACCCGGCTGCTGGGCTGCGACGTGCTCGACGGCCACCTGCTGCTGACGCTGCGCCGCTACGGCGGGCCGATGCTGGCCATCACGGACACCGGCGGCGGCGCGGTGCGCGAGGTCACGCCGCAGTTCCCGGCCGGGGCGATCCGGGTCGAGCACGCCGAGGACTACCGCTGCGGGTCGGTGATCATCGCGGAGGAGTCGCTGACCGAGCCGCTGGCCTGGTCCGAGCTCGATCTGGCCAGCGGGCAGCGGCGGCTGCTCAAGCGGGCCGAGGTGCCCGGCTACGACCCGGGCGCGTACCGCACCGAGCGGACCGCGGCGCGGGCCGGCGACGGCACCGCGATCCCGGTCACGCTGGCGTATGCGGCCGGCACCCCGCTGGACGGGACCGCGCCGTGCCTGCTGTACGGCTACGGCGCGTACGAGGCGTGCAGCGACCCGGAGTTCAGCGCGAGCCTGCCCGCGCTCCTCGACCGCGGCGTCGTCTACGCGATCGGGCACATCCGCGGCGGCGGCGAAGGCGGGCGCCGCTGGTGGGAGCAGGGCCGGCTGCGCGCCAAGCCGACCACGTTCAGCGACTTCATCGAGGTGGCGGAGGGTTTGGCCGGGGAGGGTCCGGACGGCCGCGCGGCCGTGGTGGACGGCCAGCGGATCGTGTCCCGCGGGCTGTCGGCCGGCGGGCTGCTGCAGGGCGCGGTGTTCTCCCGGGCCCCGCAGCGGTGGCGGGCGGTCGTCGCCGAGGTGCCGTTCGTGGACTGCGTGACCACGATGCTGGACCCGTCCATCCCGCTGACCATCAACGAGTGGGACGAATGGGGCGACCCGCGTGACCCCGGCGACTTCGCCGTCCTGCGGTCCTACTCGCCGTACGACAACCCGCCGCCAGGGCCGCGGCCCGCGCTGCTGGTCACCGGCACGGTGCACGACCCTCGGGTGCTGATCCACGAGCCTGCCAAGTGGGTGGCCCGGCTGCGGGACACGGGCGCCGGGTCCGGCGACGGCGGGTCGCGGCTGCTGTTCCGGGCCGAGCTCGGCGCGGGCGCGCACACCGGGCCGTCCGGGCGGTTCGCCCAGCTGGCCTACGAGGCCGAGGTGCAGGCGTTCATTCTTTCCTCGATGGGTCTCGCCGGTCCTCCTGAGGGGACGGCGACGGATCCCGCCGGCCCCGCAGCCGCCGGAACGCCTCCACCAGGGCGCTGACCGCCAGTACCACGCCGAGGGCGAGCAGCAGGCCGGCCCACGGCTTGTCCTCGAAGGCCTTGCCGCCCAGGCGGCCAATGAAGAACGCGTAGCTGGACCAGATCGCCGCGGCCACCGCGGTGGCAGACATGAACGACCGGTGGTTGTAGCCGATCAGCCCGCAGGTCAGCGTCACCGCGGTGCGCCCGCCGGGGATGAACCGGCAGGCGATGATCAGCCGCCAGCCGTAGTGATCCAGCGACCGCTCGGCCCAGGCCCGCTGCCTGGTGCCCCGCTCGCCGGACAGGAACCGGCGTACCACCCACGGGCCGAACCAGCGGCCGAGCAGGTAGTTGAAGTTGTCGCCGCACCACGCGCCGGCCGCGGCCAGCGCGACCAGCACGCCGATCCGCGGGTCCGCGCTGCCCGCGGTGGCCACGCCGAGCGTGATGATCGCGGTCTCGCTCGGCACGACCGGCAGCAGCGCGTCGAGGGCCGGCAGCACGAACGCGACCAGGTAGGACGTCAGCGACGTGACGTCCAGCTCCGAGAACAAAAATGAAAGGCTGATGACCAGGGAGGTTACCGGCATCCACCGATCGGTGGATGCCGCGCGCCATCCGGTGGGTGTGCGGATCAGCCCGTGACCAGGGCCGGAAGGGCCGGCTGGGCGATGCGCTGAGGGACGCCGGCGGCCACGCTGGAACGGTCATCAGAACCCAGCGGAGGCAGCGGAATGGCAACGGTCATCGAGGTGCGGGACCTGCATAAGGAATACGGCCAGACGGTGGCGGTCGACGACGTTTCGTTCACCGTCGAGGCCGGGGAGATCTTCGGGATCCTCGGCCCGAACGGGGCCGGGAAGACCACCACGGTCGAGTGCGTGGCCGGGCTCCGGGTCCCCGGCGCGGCAGTCGCCGAGGCATTCCAGCGGGGCCTGCTGCGCTAGCTGGCTCGCGGAGGGCCGCTATACGCGCTGCCTTCCCAGCGAGCGCCGCTCACCGAACGACGGAGCGCCGACCGCTCGCCGGGAAAACAGCGCCGCGGCCATCCGCGAGCTGGCCGGCTCCGCCGGCGGCCCGTTGGCTGGGCCGGCCGGGCTCGGGGTTCGGTTCAGGCTGACCGGGCCTTGAGGCGGACGCAGCAGTGGCCGGGCTGGGGCTGCAGCTCAGCGGTGACCGTGTCGGCGCCCAGGCCGTCGAGCAGGCCGCCGAGGAACGCGTGGTTGATGCCGCAGACCAGCTCCGGCGCTTCCGCGGCGAGCGGGTGGAACGGGCAGTTGAGCAGCTCGATCTCGGTAACCGCGGGCCGGACCGGCTCGAAGCCGTGTGCGCCGAGAACGGTCTCGGTGATGGTCAGGGCCCGCTCGGCGCCCAGCCGCCCGGGCCGCAGCCGGGCGCGCTCGTCCGCGCCGAGCTGGCGGCCGCGCGCCGCGGCGACCCGCAGCGAGGCCTGCCGGGCGTCTTCCCCG
>DASVBE010000109.1:0-8433 GCA_036375995.1 Streptosporangiaceae bacterium
GCCCTGTTCGCCGTCGGCCTGCGCGCGCTGAGCGCAGGCAGCCGTCAGACGCTGACCGTGACGGACGGCCAGACCCAGACGGCGGGCGCTGACGCGGACCGGTTGTACGGCGGCAACCCGGCCGGGCTGGCCGTGGCCGTCGCCTGCTTCGCGGTGATCCTCGCGGCCATCGGCTACGGCGTTTACCTGATCGTCGCGGCCGGCTGACAATCGCCCCAGACCCCGGCCCGGCCCGGGCCGGGGTCTGGGCTGTTCCCCTCCAGAGAGGTTCAGAGCGCATGCCGCTGCCGCCCTTCCTGGCCAGTGTTATCGGCTGGCTGCGCGCCGGGTATCCGGAAGGGGTCCCCGACGTCGACTACGTCCCGCTTTTCGCCCTGCTGGGCTCCGAACTGACCGACGCCGACATCAACGCGATCACCGACGAACTGGCCGCCACCGGCGACCCCACGACCGCCCAGGGCATCAAGGACGCCATCGTCAGGGCCTCGAACGAGAAGCCGCTGGACGTCGACGTGGCCCGGGTCCGGGCCCGGCTCACGGCCGGCGGCTGGCCGCTGGTCAGGGCCGGGCACCTGGCCCCGGTGGAGAACGCCGCCGACTAGCACCGCAGCACGCAGCGCCGCGGACCGGCCGTCATGACAAGATGACGGCATGGGCCTGCCCGCGGCGCTGACCGTTATCGGGGAAGTCCGCACCGGCTACGCCAGCACCGAGGGCACGCCGATCCAGTCGGGCCTGAACCGGGCCGAGCGCGCGGTCATCGAGATCGCCGGGCCGTACCGGGACGGCCTGGCCGGGCTCGCCGGGTCCGGCTACGCCTGGCTGCTGACCTGGCTGGACCGGCCGCACGACCCCGGTCCGCCGCCGCTGCGGCTGGTGCCGTTCCTGTTGCGGCGCCCCGGCGGCCGGGACCACGGCCGCAAGGATGCGTAATCCATGCTGGAGACCCGTGCGGAGCTAGCACAGCTCCAGGAACTGATGGACGCGAGCATGGCCGCGGCCGGCCCGCACATCAGCTCGATCATCACCGCGGAGCGCAGGCTGACCGCGGCGCAGCTGTGCGAGCAGCTGACCGGCATGCGGCTGCTGTCCGTGGCCACCGTGACCGCGGACGGCCGCCCGCTGGCCGGCCCGGTCGACGGGTACCTGCTGCACGGCTCGTTCTGGTTCAGCTCGGGCCGCGACTCCGTGCGCATGCGTCACCTGGCCGCCCGCCCGGCCGTCAGCGCCACCCACATCGCGGGCGAGCACCTCGCGGTGACCATGCACGGCACCGCTGAGGTGTTCGCGGTCAGCGACCCGGCGCGGCCGGAGCTGCGCCAGGCCATGCTGGATCACTACCTGCCGATCCAGGGCCCGGACTTCGAGCGCTGGCTGGACGGCGTCGACGCGCTCGGCGCCCGCATCCGCCCGGCGAAGGTGTTCACGTTCAGCATGCCCGCCGCCTGACGCCGGCCCCGGGGAGCCGGCGCTGGCGGGCCGCAGACCGTGGGTCAGACCTGGCTGAGATCGACCTTGCCCTTGACCTCGGCCTGGAGCTTGGTGAGGTCGCTCAGGGCCTTCTCCAGGGTCGGCAGTGCCCCGGCCGCGCCCTCGATGCCGCCCTTGCTGGCGGACTTGGCCGCCTTCGCCACCTCGTGCATCGCCTTGACCCACAGGCCCTTGGGGTCAGCGCAGGAGGGCAGCGGGTGGCTGGCCGCCTCGTTGGCCACGTCTTCCAGCTTCTTCGCGCTGGCCGGGGAGGGAACGCCGGAGGTGAAGCTCTTGACGGAGCTCTCGAAGTCCTTCAGCGTGCCGGTGTTGTCCTTCTTCCATTGAGTGGCCTGGTCCTTGCAGCTGCTCGAGTCAGTGGTGCTGGAGCCGCCGTTCGAAGCCGAGCCGCTGCCGCCGGATGAAGCGCCGCCGCAGGCGGCAAGGGCAAGCGCCGCAGCACACGCGGCGAGGGTCATTTTCACGATTTGCATGGTGCTAACACGCATGGGTCCCCCCGGGGGTTCAGGTAGCGGGCAGGCCGGCGCGGGCCTGTCTCTCAGGAACCGCAGAGGATACCGGCCGTCACGCGGCTCCCGGGTAATCCGCGGCCAGGACGGCCGTCCACGGACCTGCGCGCCGTCGGGCAGGCCCCCGGGCGGTGGGTCCGGTGTGGGCGCCGTGCGGGACGGCAGGCGCTTGCGCGGCTAGCGCGGCGGGCCGGCCTCGATCGTCTCGCGTACCTGGGCCAGGGCGGGCGTGTAGGTGAAGTTGGTGAGCATCCAGGTGGCGCCGGCCTCGGCCCACGGCTTGGGATCCTCGCCCGGTTCGAGGCCTACGACCATGTCAAAGGGCTCGCTGGCGGAGCCGGCCCGGTCGGCGCGGTCGGCGCGGATCTCGGCGAGGAGCTGAGCGTAGTCGGCCGGGCTGGGGACCCGGGTGGGGAACAGGCCGTCCCACTTGGCGGCGCGGCGCACCGGGCGCCGGTGCGGCCATTCCGCGGCGACCCAGACGGGGATCCGGGGCTGCTGCACCGGGACCGGCTGGAAGTCGCCGGCCCAGTACTGGGTCAGCTTTTCGAGGCCCTCGTCCAGCCGGACGGCCCGCTCGCGCGGGTCGGCGACCTCGCCGAACGGCTCGAGCTCGTTGTTGCGGGCGCTGCCGATGCCCACGCCGAGGGTGAGCCGGCCCGCGCTGAGCTGGTCCAGGGTGACGGTCTCCCGGGCCAGCTTGTGCACCCGGCGGCGGGACAGCGGGGTGATCATGGTCCCGATCCTGAGGCTGCTGGTGGCGCAGGCGATGGCGGCCAGGGCAACCCACGGGTCGAGGACGGCCTTGACCGGGGCGCGGTACACGATGTGGTCCCAGACGAAGAAGCCGTCCCAGCCGCGCTCCTCCGCGGTAGCGGCCAGCCTGGCCAGCAGCCGGGGGTCGGCAAGCTCGTCAAAGGGCGCAACGTCGATCGCGAACTTCACCCGGCGAGCTTAGCCTTCGCCCGGCCGGGGCTTGCGGCCTGCTCCGGGCTGGCTAGTCCGGGGCGATGCGGACCACCCGGCGGCCGATGTGCGGTGAGCCGCGCTCGAAGACCGAGGCGAGCGCCTCGGGCGCCCGGTCGAGGCCGTCGAACTCGCTGACCACCGCCTTGAGGCGGCCGTCGTGCAGCAGCGCGGACAGGTCGGCGCGGGCGGTGTGCAGCCGTGTGGGGTAGTGGTCGCTGACGATGTAGCCGCGCAGGGTGATCCGCTTGAACACGGCGTTGTGCAGGTCGGCGCCCGCGCCGGGGGCGTCCGGGTCGGCGTAGCTGCTCACGGTCCCGCACAGCACGACCGTGCCGTAGTTGTTCATGACCTCGAGCGCCCGGGTGAGCTGGCTGCCGCCGACGTTGTCGTAGAACACGTCCACGCCGCCGGCCGCCGCCGCGGCCCCGGCCAGCCGCGGCCCGAAGTTTTCGTCGCGGTAGTCGACCGCGGCGTCGGCGCCGAGCACCGCCGTGGCGTGGGCGACCCGGTCCTGGCCGCCCGCGATGGCGATCACCCGTGCGCCCGCCGCCTTCGCCAGCTGGACGGCGACCCCGCCGACGGCGCCGGTGGCCGCGCTGACCAGCACGGTCTGCCCGGCTTGCACGTGGCCGATGTCGTTGATCCCGATGTACGCGGTGATCCCGGTGGTGCTCAGCACGCTGATCCAGTCCAGGGGAGCGCCCAGGGCCCGGTCCGCGACCTCGTCCGGCGCGACTGCCACAGTGGCGTAGGACTGCCAGCCGGTGTAGGTGGCGACCTGGGTGCCCACCGGGACGGCCGGGTCGTTCGACTGGACGACGAGGCCGACGCTGTTGGCCGGTACGGGGTCGCCGATGGCCACCGGGGTCACCTCGGCGGAGCCGCGCAGCATCCGCAGCTGGTACGGGTCGACGCTGGTGACGATGTTGCGGACGATCACCTCGCCGGGGCCGGGGTCGCGCAGGGGGCGGCGCTCGGTCACCAGGTCGCCCGGGGCCAGGGCCGGGCCCGGGCGGCGCCGGACCACGATGACGTCAGCGTGGCCCGGTACAGCGGGCTCAGCCATCTCTCCTCCAACGGTCACACGCCGGACTGATCGGCTCCTCTTACCCTCTCGCACTCGCGCACGCCCGGCCGGCCGGGGTGCTGTAGACAATGGAAACGGTTTTCATTTACACAGTTTTCCATTACTCTGGGGACCGCTCAACGAAAACGGTGATCGGTATCATTTCGCGGCAGTGCCGTCGGGAGACTGGGTGAGGAAGATCGGGGCGAGGCTGGCGGCAGTCCTGGCCGCCGTGGCCACCGCGGCGCTGGCGGCCGGGTGCTCGACCGCTGCCTCAGGCTCGCAGGCCGGCCCCGGCAGCCCCGGCGCCAGGATCGTGGTCGTCGCCGCGGAGAACACCTGGGGCAGCATCGCCAGGCAGCTCGGCGGCACCAAGGTCACCGAGGCCAGCATCATCAGCAACCCGAACACCGACCCGCACGACTATGAGCCCACCGCGTCCGACGCGCGGACCATCTCAATGGCGAAGCTCGTCGTGGTCAACGGGATCGGCTACGACCCCTGGGCGGCAAAGCTGCTGGCCGCCAACCCGGTCGACGGCCGCCAGACGCTGGACGTCGGCAATCTGCTCGGCCTGAGGGACGGGGACAACCCGCATCAGTGGTACTCCGCCGCGCACGTCCGGCAGGTGGCCGCCGCCATCACCGCGGACTACAAGCGCATCGACCCAGCGGACGCCGCCTACTTCACCCGCCAGCAGCACCACTTCGAGCAGGCCGCGCTGGCCCGGTACAACCACCTGATCGCGCAGATCCGCGCCAGGTACGCCGGCACCCCGGTCGGCGCATCGGAATCCATCGTGTCGCCGCTCGCCGCCACGCTCGGCCTGAAGATGCTCACCCCGTACTCGTTCCTGACGGCGATCAGCGAGGGCGGCGAGCCGACCGCCCAGGACAAGGCCACGATCGACGCGCAGATCAGGAACAAGGAAATCAGGATCTACATTTACAACAGCCAGAACGTCACCCCCGACGTGACCGCCCAGGTGCGGGAGGCCAGGGCCCGGCACATCCCGGTGACCACCGTGACCGAGACGCTGACCCCGGCGAACCTGACCTTCGGGCAGTGGCAGGTCAGCCAGCTCGAGCGGCTGGAATCCGCCCTGCACCAGGCCACCGGCCGGTAACCAGGGACTGGCCACGCGCAGAACAAGGACGCCGCATTGAACCCGTTCACGAGCACCCAGCCCGCCACCGGCCAGCCGGCCACGACCGGCCAGCCGGCCACGGCCCCCGCGCCTGCGGGCCCCGTGCTCGAACTCCACGGCGCAGCGGTCCGGGTCGGCGGCAGCGTCCTGTGGAGCGGCGTCGACCTCACCGTCGGCCGCGGCGAGTTCGTCGCCGTGCTCGGCCCCAACGGCGCCGGCAAGTCCACCCTCCTCAAGGTCCTCCTCGGCCTGCTCCCCACCGCCGCCGGCCAGGTCCGCGTTCTGGGCCAGCAACCAGGCCGCGCCAGCCACAAGATCGGCTACCTCCCGCAGCGCCGCAGCTTCGACGCCTCGGCCCGGATCCGCGGCACCGACGTCGTCCGGCTGGGCCTGGACGGCGACCGCTGGGGCCTCCCCCTCCCGTTCGGCCCGCGCAGCCGCGCAGCCGCCCAGCGGGTCAGCGAGGTCATCGAGATGGTCGGCGCCACCAGCTACGCCGGCCGCCCGGTCGGCGAGTGCTCCGGCGGCGAGCAGCAGCGCCTCCTGCTCGCCCAGGCCCTGATCCGCCGCCCGGACCTGCTGCTCCTCGACGAGCCCCTGGACAGCCTCGACCTCCCCAGCCAGGCCACCGCCGCGGCCCTCATCAGCCGCATCTGCCGTGAGCAGGGCGTCACCATCGTGATGGTCGCGCACGACGTGAACCCGATCCTGTCCCACGTCAACCGGGTCGTGTACATAGCGGCCGGCGGTGCCGCCTGCGGGACCCCCGCCGAGGTCATCACCAGCCAGACCCTGACCCGGCTGTACCAGACCCCGGTCGAGGTCCTGACGGCCTCGGACGGCCGCCTGGTCGTGGTCGGCCAGCCGGAACCGCCCGCCGTGCACAGCGACCGGCACGCCGGCCACGACCACCACGACGGCGGCACCCCGTGATCAACCCCGCGTTCTCGTGGAACATCGTGGACGACATCCGCACCATGTGGGCGTACCCCTTCATGGTGAATGCCTTCCGGGCCGGTGCTGTCGTGGCCATCGTGGCCGGCCTGATGGGCTGGTTCATGGTGCTGCGGCGGCAGACCTTCGCCGGCCACACCCTGGCGCTGTCCGCCTTTCCCGGTGCCGCCGGGGCCACGCTGATCGGTATCGCGGCCAGCTACGGCTACTTCGCCTTCTGCACCGCGGCGGCGGCCGTCATCGCGCTGGCGACCCGCGGCCGCGCCGCCGGGCCGGGCGGCAGCCGGGTCAGCGAGTCCGCGCTGACCGGCATCGTGCAGGCTTTCACGCTGGCCTGCGGGCTGCTGTTCGTCGCGCTGTACCACGGGTTCCTGAACGGCACGACGGCGCTGCTGTTCGGCAGCTTCCTGGGCATCACCACCAGCCAGGTGGCGCTCCTGGGCGCCACCGCCGCAGCCGTCCTGGCGATCCTCGCCGCCATCGGCCGGCCCCTGCTGTTCGCCTCGGTCGACCCGGACGTGGCCGCCGCCCGCGGCGTCCCGGCCCGGGCCCTGTCGGTAGCGTTCCTGGTCCTGCTGGGCGCGGCGGTCGCGGAAACCGCCCAGATCACCGGCGCGCTGCTGGTCTTCGCGCTCCTGGTCATGCCCGCCGCGGCGGCGCAGCGGCTCACCGCCCGCCCGGCCGCGAGCCTGCTGCTGACCGTGGTCATCGGGTTCCTGGTGACCTGGGCGGGCCTGACTGCCGCGTTCTACTCCCCGTACCCGATCGGGTTCTGGGTGACGAGCTTCGCGTTCGCCGTCTACCTGGCCGCGCAGGCCGCTCCGGCCCTGCTCCGCCGGGCCCGCCGCCCCACCCGCCTGGCCGGGGCGCCCGCATGAGCATCCTCGCCCACCCGTTCCTGCAGCACGCGTTCCTGGCTGGGACGCTGATCGCGGCGGCGTGCGGCGTGGCCGGGTACTTCCTGGTCCTGCGGGCCCAGGTGTTCACCGGCGACGCGCTCAGCCACGTCGCGTTCACCGGCGCGCTGGCGGCCCTGGTGGCCGGCCTCGACCTCCGCCTCGGCCTGTTCGCCGCCACGATCGGCGTAGCGGCCGGCATCGGCCTGCTGAGCCGCCGCGGCCGGGCCGACGACGTCGTCATCGGCAACGTCTTCGCCTGGATCCTCGGCCTCGGGGTGTTCTTCCTCACCCTCTTCACCACCGCCCGCAGCAGCAGCAACGGCACCGCCGGGACCAGCGTCCTCTTCGGCTCCATCTTCGGCCTCTCGGCCCGGGACGCGGTCGTCGCCGCGGCCATCGGCGGCGGGATCATCGTGGCGCTGGCGGCGATCGCCCGGCCGCTCCTGTTCGCCAGCATCGACGAATCGGTCGCCGCGGCCCGCGGGGTCCCGGTCCGTCTCCTGGGCGTCGGCTTCCTCGCGCTGGTCGGCGCGGCCGCCGCCGAGGCCACCCAGGCGGTCGGGGCGCTGCTGCTGCTCGGCCTGCTGGCCGCGCCCGCCGCGACCGCGCTGCTGCTGACCGCGCGGCCGTACCTGGGCCTGGTCATCTCCGCCGGGCTGGGCGTGGCCGAGATCTGGGCCGGCCTGGCTCTTGCCTACGCCGCCCCGGCGCTGCCGCCGAGTTTCGCCATCATCGCCGTGGCCACCGCCGCCTACCTGGCCGCCTACGGCGGCTACCGGTTCCGCCGCGGCCGCCGGGGCGGCCAGGGCACGCGCAGCCACCCGTCATCGCCAGCCGAAGATTTCAGGATTACGGCAGCGGGTTCGCGGGCCAGCGCCTGCGCGCCGGCCCGGCCGCGGCGCGGGCCGGCCCGGGCGTCCCGCTCGGCCCCCGGCAGGCCCGCCCGGGCCAGGCACAATGGAACTATGGCCGGACCCGCCCCCCAGGGAGCTGAGCCGCGATGACCGCCCGACGCGACGCCGTCCGCCAGGCCCTCGCCTCGGCCGGCACCTTCGTCAGCGCCCAGGACCTGCACGCCCGGCTGCGCGCGGCGGGCAACCGGATCGGCCTGACCACGGTGTACCGGGCGCTGGCCGCGATGGCCGGGGCGGCCGAGGCCGACGTGCTGACCGCCGACGGCCAGCAGGTCTACCGGGCCTGCGGCAGCGGCGAGCACCATCACCACCTGGTCTGCCGGTCCTGCGGCACAGCGGTGGAAGTGTCCGGCGCGGACGTCGAGCGCTGGGCCGAGGCGACCGCCGGTGCCCACGGTTTCGTGGACGTCACCCACACGGTCGAGATCTTCGGCACCTGCCACGACTGCGCCACCAGGCCAGCCCCCGCCCAGCTAGCGCCCGG
>DASVBE010000159.1:0-7025 GCA_036375995.1 Streptosporangiaceae bacterium
TCGGCACTGGACGACGCGGCCCAGGCCCGGGACCGGGCGCTGACCCCGGGCCGGCCGCCATGGCTGAGGTCCGGCGGCCCCCCGCCGGAGCCGCCGCCAGGCGAACCGCTGGCGTCGGCCAACTCCTTGCCCGTCGCCATCGCGGCGTCGCCGTCGGCGTCGGTCACCCCGGCCGCGCCGTGCGCCGCAGCCGCCCGGGCCGCCGCGGCGGAACCGGCCGCGGCCGCCGCCGGGTTGCGCCGGGCCCACCGGGCCGCCCGGTAGGCGGCGAAGCCGGGCACGGCCGCGGCCACGTCGCGGGTCCGGTTGCGGGCGGTGTCCCCGGCCCGGGACAGGTCGGTCTCGGCCCGTTCCCGGGAGCCGATGACCCCGTAGCCGACCGCGGAGAACAGGTGCTGGAACGGCCGCCGGTAGATGAACACCGCGATCGTGACCAGCGCGATCATCAGGATCTTCAGCGCCCACGGCAGGGCCGCGTCACTGGTCCCCATGATCAGCGTGTAGGAGTACAGCAGGATGCTCAGCACCAGCGCGACCGCCGCCGTCTTGAGCAGCACGCCGATGAGCAGCTCGGCCCAGCGCAGCGCGACGACCCGGCCGAAGCCCGGGTGGGTGCCGATCAGCAGGAAGAACGGGCCGACCACGAGCAGCAGCAGGAAGCCCAGCTTGAGCAGGATCAGGGTGACCGCGATCAGCAGCACGAGCACGCCCGCTACCACCGCGGCGAACAGCGCGGCGAACCCGATCTCCAGCCGCGTAGTCCACTCCTTGCCCTGGAAAGCCGGGAACTGGCCGGGATAGCTCTGCTGGATGTCCTGCGCGATGCCCTGGTAGGCGGCCTGCTTGGCCGAGATGAGCTCGGCGCTCGGCTTCTCGTTCAGCGCGATGGCCTGGGCCCACAGCAGCGCCCGGCCGTACTTGTTGACAATCGTCGGCTTGGCGCCTGCGGTGGTGGCGAACTGGGTGGTGCCCAGCTCGCCGTCCAGCCACGGCTTGCACACCAGCACCGACCACAGCTCGCCAGCGTTCTGGTCGACGACGTCATTGCCGCTGCTGAACCCGAAGTTCTGCACGGCCTGCGGGTCGGACTTCTGCACCGGCAGGCAGGCGCCCTCGCCCGGGCTGGGCAGCCGGGAGAAGGCCACGTTCAGGGTCTGGGTAATGCCGTCGGAGACGCCCTTGCCGATCCCGGTGAAGTCGGCGGGCCGCCCGATCAGCCAGATGGCGGCGGCCGCGGCCAGCACCATCCAGATGGTGCCCTCCAGGGTCCTGGTGCCGCGCTTGCGGATCAGGCCCTGCCAGGCCAGCCAGATCGCGCCGATCAGCACCACCACGGCCAGGTACGGGAAGTAGATCGCGTTGCCCAGGCTGCTGATCAGCCGGTCCACTGAGTTGCGCAGCCAGCCGAGGATGTTCTCGCCGGCCGCGGACTGGTACACGGTGATCGTCACGCGGTCGATCGACTTGGCGATGTCGAAGACCATGCCGGCCACGTTGTTGCCGATCAGCGACGTCATATCGGAGCACTTCAGGCCGGTGGCCGGCCAGAACTGGCCCGCGACGCCGTAGTTGTTGTACAGCGTCTTGGCCGGCGGCCCGGTCCCGGCCGGCGGGCGGATCATCGCGTTGATGCCCGCGTTGGCCGGCTCCGGGTCCGGCAGCGACGGCTGGCAGATGTTGTTGATCGCGCCGGGCACGCCGCTCGAGCCCGCGTTGCAGAAGCCGAGCAGCCCGCCAATATCGCCGATGCCGGGCACCGAGCAGATGCTGCCGGCCGGCGCGGCCGGCGCGGCCGGGGTGGCCGGGGTGGCCGGGGTCACCGCCGAGGTCAGCCGGATCGTGCCGGTCACGGCCGCCGGGTGCGCCGGGGCGGCGGCCTGCGCGGCGGCGGGCTGCGCGGCGGCGGCCAGGGCCGGCGCGACTCCGGGGTAGGCCGCGACCGCGGCCGGGTAGGCGAGCAGCACCGCGGCCTGGGCCGGGCCCGCGGTGCGGACCGCGGCCGCGGCGGTGGCCGCGGTCCGGGTCTGGACCACCGCGGCCGCGGCCTTGGCGGCGGCCGGCGACGCGCCCGGGGATGAGCCGGAGATCTGCACGGCCAGGGCCGGGCCGCCCAGCAGCGCGGCGGCCAGGCCGGCCGCCAGCACGGCTCCGCGCTTGGGGCGCCGGAGAGGTCTGACCATCGGAGGGGCTCCTGAGAGGGGGGTGTCAGGCTTTTTTGATGGATTACGGAACGCGGGACGCGGGCCGCCCGGGTTGGGCCGGTCCCGGCCCAGGTCCAGACCCCGGTCCGCGCTGGCCTGGTGAGCCCGGTGGTCCGGCGCCACCGGGTTCGGCCGTTGCGGCCGGGACGGCGGGCAACGGCACCTCGTCGGGCCGGGCCCTGGTTGGGTTGGTATCGAGCAGTTTCGTCAGCTCCCTGGAGATCAGGTCGACCCCGATCCGGCCGACCCGGCCGTCCAGGTCGCGGAAGATGGCTTCGCCGTTGCCCAGGCTGCGCAGCACCGCCTTGTGGTCATCGGATGGCTCTACCCCCAGCAAGGCCATCACGTTGGCAACCTCGGCCCGCTCGGACGAGCGGAACGCGAATACCCCCGAGATACAGTTCGTCACCTGCTCGTTCAGCAGGTCCCCGGCGTTCTGCGAGACCAGGACCAGTGCCGTGTTGCGGGACCGGCCCATCCGCGACACCTCGGGGATCAGCTTGGCCCCCTGCGGCGTGGAGGTAATCGCCCACGCCTCGTCCAGGAAGATCGCCTTGGGCACCCGCCGGTCCATCCCGTTCAGCAGCCGCCGGGCGAACTGCGAGACCAGGTACAGCAGCGCGACCGACAGCCGCTGCTCGTAGGAGTAGTCATCGCGGTTCACCGCCGCGTCCGGCAGCGTCAGCCCGGCCAGCGTGAACACCGTCGTCCAGCCCGCCGCGTCGATGCCCTGGCCACCGGAGGGCGAGAAGCACAGCCGGGCCAGCCGCATCTCCGACATCGACCGCAGCACCGCCCCCAGGTTCCGCGACGCCGGGTCCTCGGCCGCCTCCAGGTGCTGCACGACCTTGCCCAGGCTGGGCCGGTCGGTACTGGCCACCGCGCCGACCGCCTGGACCATGGCGCTCTCGCGTTCCTCACTCATCCGGGGCAGCAGCAGCCGCAGCGTCTCAGTCGCCATGGTCCGCTTCTCGGCCAGGTCATCGCCGAACGAGAACGGGTCCAGCAGCCCCGGCGCGGCCGTGCCCAGCGGCAGCACCCGGGCCTGGCGGCCGCGCTCGTGCAGCAGCCGGACCAGCGACTCGGCGTCGCCCTTGGGGTCGATCACGGCCACGGTCACCCCGCGCAGCGCCAGCTGCAGCATCAGCAGCAGGGCCAGCGTGGTCTTGCCGCCACCGGGCTCACCGGTGATCGCCACCGCGGTTGGCCGGTTCCGCGCGGCCGCGACCAGCGGGTCGAAGTGCACCACGGACCGGGCCCGGCCCAGGGTCTCGCCGATGTACGGGCCAATCCAGCCGGCCTCGTCGCTGATCCGGTCGCCAAGGCCCACGGTGGCGGTCGGCATCCCGCCCGCGATCGTGTACAGCGGCTGGCGCTGCAGGTACGAGCTCAGCCGGACCTTGTCTCCCGGCAGCGACTCGCACAGCAGGGAGAACTGGTCGCCGGTGGAGTTCACCACGTCGATGCCCGCGTCGCGGTAGTGCTCGGTGACCGCCTCGGTGCGGCGGACGCACAGCTCCCTGGTCGGCGCGGTGACCATCAGCCGGTAGTGGCCGTAGACGAACGGCAGCCGCTCCTTGGTGATGCCGTGCTCCAGCAGCCGGGCCGCCTCGATCTGCTCGGCCAGCGCGATCGGCGCCTCCACGCCCGCTTCCCTGATGTGCGCGTCCATGTCCCTGGCGTGCGCCAGCCGGCGGCCGACGTCCTTGCTCGCCTTGGCCGGCGGGATCAGCTTCATCCGCAGGCTGGCCTCGACCGGGAACGGCAGCGAGTCGGCGTAGTGCAGCCACGGCTCGCCCTCGGGGAAGTACATGACGTCGGGGAACCGCGCGAACGACAGGAACGCGGCCCACGACTCACCGCCGGGCTGCTCGAGTCGCAGTAAAGTCCGCCCGTTGTGGACCTGGCCCTCGAGCAGGTACTCGATCTCGCCGGCCCCCCACTGGCGGCGCCGGACCGCGGACGGCCGGGCGTCCCCGGTGGTGCCCATCAGCGTGTGCCGGAACAGCCAGGCCACCTCGTCCGAGCTGGCGTGCTGCGCGGCCAGGGCGCTGGAGCCCAGGGCGCGGCCGAGCCGCTCGGCCTGGTCGGTCCACCGGGCGATCTCGCGTGCGCCGACCGCGTCGTCGTCCAGGCCCATGGCCTGCTCACCGGCCCGGTGCAGGTTCAGGAACTGGGAGATGACCCCGCCGGACATCTGCGCCCGCATGCCGCGCTGGCCCAGCCGGACGCCGAGGTAGACCTCCTTGGACCAGAAGTCCTTGGACCACACGTGCCGGTACATCTCATCGAGGTAGTCGTGCCAGCCGGGACCACCGTCGGAGGTGGCGTCCAGGCCGGTGGCCCACACCGTGGCCGGGTAAGGCCGGTGCGCGATGCGCAGGTGCACTTCAGCGTCGGTCATCCGGATGGCGGCCAGTGCGACGGTGATGTTGGTGGCCAGGGCCTCGCGCTCGAGCGGCGTGGTGAACTCGTAGGGCACCGTCGGCAGCCGGTAGTACGCCCAGCCGTGGGTCTCGGTGAGCAGGATCCGGTCGTCGAAGTAGCGCACCGCCAGCCGGTTGCGCTTTGCCGTCTTGGCGCTCACAGCTGTGCCTGCCGCGGTTGGGGCCGCCGTGGTTCGGGCGCGGTGGCCAGGCCGGCCACCAGGACGCCGGCCAGGGCGGTGTAGGCCTGGACCGCGGCGGGGCCGAGCAGCCGCGCGCCGGCGGGGCCATCGCTCTTCCTGAGCTGGTCATCCCACGGCACCCGGACGATCGCGCGGCACCGGCCGCGGGCGACGGCCTCGGCCTGCTCGATGTAGCCCATCGTGGGCCGGCTGACCCCGTTGATGACCGTGATCGACCCGCTTCCCAGCTCGGCGTGCCCGTGCGCCTCCAGCCACTCCATCGTCATCGCGATGGCCCGTGCCGCGTCCGCGCTGGCCGGCGCGACCAGGATGAGCTGGTCGGCGATGGACAGCACCCGCGGCACGGCAGGCGCGCCCGGGTCGGCCAGCGTCAGGTGATAGCGGGCGGACAGCAGCTCGAGGACGCGGGCGGCGCTGCGGCCGCTGTCCTCGCCGGGGTCCTGCCCGGCCAGCGCCTCGCTGCCGATCACGGCCAGCTGTGACGGGCGCGGCTGGGGCCGGCTGCCCTGGCTGGAGCCGTTCGGCGACGGCCCGGCGGCCACGGCCGGCATCGACCCGGCCCGCTGGGCCAGCGAGCCGGACCCGGAGTTCAGGTCGAGCACGGCGACCGGCTCGTTCCTGATCCTGGCCAGGATCTCGCCGGTCATCAGTGTGGTCATCGTCTGGCCGGCGCCGACGGTGCAGCCGAGCACCACGATCCGGCGCGAGCCGGCCACCTGCAGCAGGGCCCGGGCCCGGTCCCGCTGCGCGAAGTCCGGCTGACCCGGCCGGTGACCGCCAGGCACGACCACGACCCGGTCACGCCAGCCGTCCCCGCGCCGGTCCGAGGGCCCGCGCAGCGCACGCTCGACCACCCGCAGCGGCCGGTCGCCGCCCCGGTCCCCGGTCACCGTCACAGTCGGCCGCGCCGCCGCCGGCCCGGCAGGCTGCTCTGCCGACGGCGCAGCCGGCGGCGCCTCGTCAGGCGAGGTCTCAGCCGCCGCGACAGGCTCCACCGCGGGAGCCCCCGTCGCATCGTCAGCCCGGGGCTGGCCGGGCTGACCGCGATCCGCCTGGCCCGGCTGGCCGCTGCCGGGCTGGCCACGGTCCGGCTGGCCGCTGCCGGGCTGACCGGGGTCTGGCAGGCTGTCGGCCGGCTGGTTTGGCCGGGCCGGGCCTGCGGGCCGGGCGGGGCTGCCAGGTGGCACGGTGAGCTGAGCGGTCGCCGGCAGCGCGGCCGGGCCGCGGGACACCGGCGCGGCCAGCGGGCGCCCTGCCGCGGCGGGCGGTGGCGACGGCGGCTGGGCCACGGCCTCCCGGATGGCGGGCCACGGCGGCGCAGGCGGCCGGACGGGCGGAAGCTGATCCTCCACTGGGGCCGGCGGCGGCGGAACCACGACCGGCCGCCGCGACGGGTTCTTGGGCGTGGCCGGGCGCACCGGCGGCAGCCCCTCGCCACCATCCGCGCCAGCTGTCCCAGCCTGACGGCCCCCGGCTGCCGGCCCGTTCGCCGCGGCGTTGTGGCCGGCTCGCTCCGGCGGCCCGAACACCGTGGCCTCCGGCGGGCCGAAGCCAGCCGCGTCCGCCGGCCCCTGGCCGGCCGGATCGGCCAGCGGCCCGGCGGACGCGACCTCCGCCGGCCGGGCCGGCAGCTCGGTGAGCGGCTCGGCCATGTCCGGCAGGTCTTCGAGCAGCGAGTCATCCGGGTACGCGGGCATGGGCCCGGATGGGTAGTCCGCGAACGGTCCGGCGTCGCCGGTCTCCAGCCCGGCCGGGTGCCCGGCGACCGCCCAGGCCGCCGACGGCGCATCCACCGCAGGGCGGGCGTGCCGCACCGAACGCGGCGGCGGGGGCAGCGGCGACAGCGGATCGGCCAGCGGCGGCTGCCCGTCTGGCCCGGCGCCCAGTCCCAGATCGGCGCCCGGGCTTAGCCCGGCACCCACGGCCGGCCCGGCACCCACGGTCCCGTTGGAATCGTTGGCCCCATTGGCCGCGCCCGGCGCGAACGCGGCACCAGTCACGCCGTTCCCGCCGTTAACACCGGACCCGCCAGACGCTCCGGCCTCACCGTGCGCACCGTTCCGGCCCGGCGCGAAAGCCGTGCTGGCCGCCGACGGCCCGGCGGCCTCCGGCCAGGTGGGGCGGCCCGGCGCGGCCTGTCCCTGAACCCTCGGCCGGTAGCCCGTCCGGCCGCTGGCCCGGGCCGCGGCGGCCGC
>DASVBE010000160.1:0-14362 GCA_036375995.1 Streptosporangiaceae bacterium
GACAGCAGCGGGCAGCAGCTCGCCCAGGCGGCGCAGGACCTCCTCGTCCACGCTCCCGCCGTACGTCACGTCGATCAGCGGCATCGGGACCGGCTAGCCGTCGGCCGGAGGGCGGTTCAGGCTGGTCAGGGCTGCGTTCAGCACCTCGCGCGGGAGGCCGGGATCGTCGTGGAGCATCGCCAGGAACATGTGCTCCGGCCCGCCGGCCGGGCTCCCGGGAGACCGCGCGATCTCGGCCGCCCGGCCCTCGATCATGTCGTAATGCGCGGTGGGCGACACTGTCCTGTCGAATACCAGGCCCATGTCCACATCGTAGGCACGGCCTACGACACCCGCCCGTCATCAGGCCCCCGGCCGGTCCCCGGAGGCCTGCAGGAGGCGGTCAAGAGTGCGCCGGCCGACGAAAGCCATCGTGGGCAACTCGAGCCACCGGAGCGTCCTGGCCGGGTCGTCAGGCCGGAGCGGGAACCGGCGGCAAGCCGGTCACCGAGCCGGAACAGCGCGTTGTCCGTGCCCTGCGACCGCACCTCCCGGACCGGCAGCCCCGCCCAGCCCGGGAACTGCTCCGCCACCAGCGCCGTCACAACACCCGTCGTCACGGTCAGCTGATCAGGATGCATCATCATGAGCCTCACGCGGCAAGATAGGACCAGCCTGGCCGCCGTGGCGAGCATAAGGAGTCGAGATGCCGTGGTTCCCGGACTTCGTCAACGCCGCGGAGCTGGCGCGGAAACAGACCCGCGCCACCGGGCAGGCTGACCCGGTCGGCCAGTACATCGCCGCCCTCGACAGGGGCGAGACCGGCCCGCTGGAAACCACCTGGCCCGGCCACGTCACCGTCTACGACCCACGCGCCGGCGAGGTCAAAGGCCACCGCGAACTCCGCCATTTCGTCAGGGAAAGCCAGGCCCTGCTCGCCGCCCGCCACGCCCGCACCGAGACCGTGGCCCGCACCGTGGCCGGGGACCGCGCCGTCGTCGAGCTCATGGCGCACGTGACCGTGGACGGCCACGAGCAGCCCTGGCCCGCCGCCATCGTCGCCGACTCCGCCGGCGACCGGTCGATCACCTTCCGCACCTACCTCAGCCTCTGGGTACTCGACGGCCAGCATCACCCCCGCCCGCCCATCCTGAGCCCCGGCGTTGCCCCCCCGGCCCCGCCCGGCGGGATCGTCGGCCGCTACCAGGCCGCCCTCGCCGCCGGTGACACCGACGCGATCGTCGCCACCTTCACCCCCGACGGGTACTTCCAGGAACCCCTCGGCCCGCCGCACGCCCACCGCGGCCAGGCCGAGCTCCGCGACTTCTTCACCCGCTGCTTCAGCGACGGCGGCATCGGCCTGGAGACCTGCCGCATCACCGACGACGGCACCCGCTGCGCCCTGGAGTACAACCTCGTCACCTGGGGCCGCGGCGAAATGCCGCCGCAGCCCGGCCTCGCCGTCTTCGAGCGCAGCCCGGACGGCCTCCTCGCCGCCGCCCGCATCTACGACGACGTCGCCGCCCCGCCGGCCGCCGCCCCGCCCGCCCCGTAGCCCGCCGTCCGGTAAGTTCCGCTCACCGCGCCGGCCCTGCCTGCCCTGGCTGATCATCGGGCGGCCGGCCGGAGCCTGGGTGGACCGGCTTCCCTGCCGCAGGCTGATGATCACCTGCGACATCATGTCTTCTCCTTTTTACGCTAGTTTGCCTGCTTCAGCTTGGGCCGGGGAACTCGCCATCGCTCAGGTCATAGCGGTCGCCCTGGCCGCCGGATCGGTGAGCGTCCTGTTCACCACCGCCTCCCGGGTCCTGCTGCCCTCGCTGGTCACCCCGGAAGAGCTGATCGAGGGCAACGCCAAACTCCAGGGCGGCGCAGCCGCCGGCGGCGGCCCTGAGCCGGGCCGGCCGGTAATGGCTCCGCGGCCATTCCGGCGGGGACCGGGCGCATCCGATAATCGGGTTTGAGCGTGGCTTTCGCCGGGCCGGGACAGAAAGGGATGCGCGATGTCCGAGGACAATAAGGACCTGGTCCGCCGCCTGGTGCAGGGGTGGCAGCACGAGCACCGCAGTGAGGTCGCGGAAGAGCTGATCGCCGGCGATTTCGTGGACCGCAGCGCCCGGCCCGGCGAGCAGGGGACCAGGGCGGACGGGATCGCGTTCCTGAAGTACATGTGGACCGCCCTGCCCGACTTTTCCGTGGACATCAAGCAGATGATCGGCGAAGGCGACCTGGTGGCCACGCTCAAGACGTTCTCCGGCACGCACGAGGGCGAGTTCCTCGGTTCCCCGCCCACCGGCCGGCACGTGACGTTCGAGGTGTTCGACCTGGTCCGGGTGAAAGACGGGCAGGTGACCGAGCACTGGGCGGTCATCGACATGGACGGCCTGAAGCGGCAGCTCAGCCAGGGTCCGGCGGCCGGCTGAGAACGGGGCGCCCGCCCCGCCGGGACGGGGCGATGTCACAGCCGCGGGCCCCCGCCCCGTCTGAGGTGTGGCCGCGGCAAAGGATGCCACGGCCTGCTAAGGAGACAGTCATGACATCGCTCGCGTACCGCCGCTCGGGGTCCGGGGAGCCGCTGGTGCTGCTGCACGCGCTCGGGTCGTCACGCCAGGCCTGGGACCCGGTCACGCCGGCGCTGGCCCGGCACTTCGACGTCATCGCGGTAGACCTGCCGGGCTTCGGCGAGTCCGCGCCGCTGCCCGGCGAGCCGTCGCCGGCCGCGCTGGCCGCGGCGGTGGCCGGCCTGCTGGACGAGCTTGGCGTCCCCAGGCCGCACGTGGCCGGGAACTCACTCGGCGGCTGGGTGGCGATGGAACTGGCCCGCCGCCGCCCGCTGGCGTCGGTCACCCTGCTGTCCCCGGCCGGGCTGTGGCGGGGCAGCACGCCGTACTACTGCCGGATCAGCCTGCGCGCCACGCGGTGGCTGGCCCGGTACGCGGCCGGCCCGCTCTGCGGGCTGGTCCGCTTCCGCCCGGGGCGGGTGCTGATCCTCGGCCAGACCCACGGCCGGCCCGGGCCGCTGACCGCCGGCTACGCGCAGGCCGCCGTCCGCACGCTCGGCAGCTGCCCCGGGTTCGGCGCGGTGCTGCGGGCCACGCTGCACCGCCGGATCCTGGTCACCGAGCCGGTCGGCGCGCCGGTCACGGTGGCGATCGGCGACCGGGACCGGCTGCTCCGGCCGCGCCAGGCCCGGCACCTCGACCAGCTGCCGCCCGGTACGCACACCGGCGATCTGCCCGGCTGCGGCCACCTGCCGATGGCCGATGACCCCGGCGCGGTCACCGCGCTGATCATCCGCTCCGCCGCCCGGGCCGTCACCACGGCACCGGCACTGGGTCAGCCGGCATCGCCCTAGTGCTGGCCGGAGTGGCGCTGACCCGCCGCCGCGCGGCGGCTGAGGCCACGGCCGCCCGGCCGGTCGAGGCGGACTGACCCGGAGTGGGCCCGGCCGGACGCCGGCCGGTGGCCAAGCCGCGCGTGATGACCGGCCGCCGGCCGGATGCGGCCCGCACGGTGCGGCGCACCGGTCCGGGGGGCGGGCGGCCCGGACGGCGATTCGCCCGGCAGCGATACGGCACCCGCCTCGGCGATCAGCGCGTGGCGGGCAGGCGGCCGGCCAGCCACTGCAGGCCCCCGATCGCCACCCCCGCCCCGGTCGCCACCAGCAGCCACGGCAGCCACACAGCGACCGAGGCCAGCGCGGCCACGGCCGGCGCGAGCACGCCCGCGCCGGTGAACGCGTACTGGAACGCGGCCAGGTAGCGGCCCCTGGCCTGCGGCGGCGCCACCGAGGCGGCCAGCGCCCCCGCGCGGGGCCCGCAGACCAGTCCCGCGGCGGCCAGCAGCACGATGGCCATCATCAGGTCGGCCGGGCGCCAGGCCGCGGGCAGCAGGATCGCGGCCAGGCTCACCGCGCACCACGCCACGTACAGGACCGCGCCCGCCTGAATCGCCGCGACCCTGGTCAGGCGGCTGGTCATGCGCAGCGCGACGGTCCCGGCCAGGCTGCTCAGCGTGGTTGACACCGCCAGCAGCGTGCCCGGCAGCCAGTCCGGGGCGTGCAGTTCCTCGATCACGTACACCGGCATGCCGGTCAGGTAGAAGTCGACCGCGAGCATGACCAGCCCGGTGAGCACGATCAGCGCCAGGAAGGGCCGGTCGGACAGCGGCCCCGTGCGCCCCGCCCGCCGGGCCCGGCCCGCCCCGCCCGCGGGCCCGTCCGGGCCGCCGGGCCCGGCCGCGGGCGGCCAGGGGACGCGGACGCACCAGGCCAGCAGCGCGGCACAGGCCAGGAAGCTGACGCCGTCGGCGGCGACCGCGATCCGGTAGACCCCCGGCCCGGCGGCGGTCAGCAGCCCTCCGGTGGCCAGCCCGCCCAGGCCGAAGCACCCGGCCCGGACCATGTTCACCACCGCGAACGGCCGGTCCGGCGGCCCGCTCCCGGAGACGTCGGAGACCAGGGCAAACAGCGAGCTGTAGAACAGCTGCTGCCCGGTGGCCAGCAGCATCGCCGCGGCCAGCACGGGCAGCTCGGACCGGGCCAGCAGGTAGCCGGCCGCGCCGAGGGCCTGCACCAGCTGGGACGCGATGACCACGGCCCGGGCGCCGGCCCAGTCCACCAGCCGCCCGGTGAACGCCGGGACCGCCAGGCCGGCCAGCGCCCCCGTCGAGATCACCGGGCCCGCCACGTTCAGCGGCAGCCCGACGTCCCTGGTCAGGTACACCAGCGTCAGCGGCAGGAATAAGCCGGACCCGAAGTTGTCCACGCCCAGCGCGGTCAGCAGCGCAGTCTGGTTCCGCTGCGCCGTGCGGGGAGAAGCTAAGCGGCCGGGCGGAGCCCAGGCAGGCAGCAGCCTGCGGCAGTCGATCGCCATGACATCAGGCCATCCACTAGCGGCCGGCGGGGAACCCGCGGACCGGGCCGGGGAGCCCCGGCCTCACCCGCCGCTGGGGGACGAACGAGTAAAACAGCGGACGGGCACTGAACTTCATCCGGAAATCATGGCATTTACCGGGCCGGCCAGGCCGCCGGTATGGCGGGAATGACCTCGGTGTATTACATGGCGTGACAGTTTGAGTCGCCCCCGCGACACCCGGTGCGCATGGGTTTCGTGGTGCGGCGGACCGGACCATGACCGACGCCGACAATCTAAGGTTGACGCAGCCCAAGACAAGCTTACGTTGTCGGTATGGACCACGGACCCGGGCCCGCGTACGTAGATGTGCACGCGCTGACCACGGCGGTGGAGCAGCACGTCAGCGGCTCGCCGCTGGACCGGATCGAGGCCGCGCTGTCCCTCGGCAACGAGCTGACCGCCGGCGCCGACGAGCTGATCGGCCATTTCGTGGCCGGGGCGCGCCAGGCGGGCTGCTCGTGGACCGAGATCGGCGAGCGGATCGGCGTGTCCAAGCAGGCCGCCAGGCAGCGGTTCACGCCGCTGCCCGGCGTGGCCCCCACCGCCCTGCCGGTCCGGCAGGCCCGGCTGGTGGCCTGCCTGGACGCGGCCGGCCAGGCTGCGGTGGCCGACGGGTCCGCCGAGATCGGCACGCACCATCAGCTGATCGGGCTGTTCACGGAGGGGGCCGCCGCCGCGATCATGGAATCGCTCGGGCTGACCGCCGCCCAGGTCCGGCAGGCCGCGGGCGAGCTGTTCCCCGGCGGCGGCCGGCCCGCCGGCCTGCCCGGTGACCTGCCGCCGCCGGAGTCGGCCGGCGCCCGGGCGGCGCTGATCGGCGCGGCCCGGCTGGCCCAGCGCGCCGGGATCGACATGGTCGGGCCCGAGCAGCTGCTCGGCGCGCTGGCGCTGGACCCCGGCTCGCACGCCCGCCGCGTGCTGGGCAAGCTCGGGACCAGCATCCCGGCCATCAAGAAAGAGCTGGAGTGCTACATCGGCCCCGGCCGGGCCCGCCGCCGGGGTAAGAAGGCGGCCCAGCGCTGCTCGTTCTGCGGCAAGGACCCGGGCCGCGGGGTCCGCATGGTGGCCGGGCCCAGCGTGTGGATCTGCGCCGAGTGCGTCTCGCTGGCCAGCGAGATCATCGCAGCGGGCGACGGCAGTACCGGTCAGGGGTAAGCCCGGTCAGAGGTAGAGCCGCCGCAGCTGCGGGTCGAGGCCGTCAGGACCGGCGCTGGCCATCGCGGTGAGCACCGCACGCACCCCGGCCACCGCGGCCGCGCCGTGCGCCGCGACCAGCCGGTCCTCGTACTCGCGGTGCAGCCGGCGCGCGGAGGCCAGCGCCGCCTGGCCGCGGCCGGTCAGCTCGACCAGCCGGGCCCGGGCGTCCCGCGGGTCGGGCTGCCGCCGGACGTACCCGCGGCGGGCCATGTCGTCGATGATCTGCGCGGTGCCCTGCTTGGTCACCATGAGCCGGCCCGCCAGCTCGGTCGCGGTCATCGGCCGCTCGGCCAGCGCCCGGAACACGTACCCGTCCGAGTGGCCCAGGTCGGCGAAGCCCGCCCCGGCCATCGCGGTGTGCAGCTCCCGGACGAACTCCTGGTAGGCGAGCGCCAGCAGGATGCCGAGGTCAGGTTGCGTCAGTGAGGTCACTGAGTCATTATAGACAAGCCAGCTTGAACAAGCTGACTTGTCTATCTGGAGGAAGCAATGCACGTCATCCGAGCCGCGGAGGCCCCGGTGTTCGAACTGCCCGGGGTGACGTTCACCGGGCTGGCCGCGCCCAGCCGGGGCTCCGCGGAGCTGTGCACCTGGCGGCTGTCGGTGTCGCCCAGCCTGCAGTCACCCGAACCGCACACCCTCGACCACGACGAGGTCTTCGTGGTCACCAGCGGCCGCATCCGGCTCACCCCGGACGGCGACCCGGCCGGCCCGGGCGACGCCGTGGTGGTCCCGGCCGGCCAGCCGATCCAGCTGGTCAACCCGGACCCCAGCCCGGCCGAGGTGATCGTCGCGATCCGCGCCGGGTTCACCGGCAAGGCCGCCGACGGCAGCGACATCGCCACCCCGCCCTGGGCCCAGTAGCCCGCCGTTCAGCGAACCCGGGCGGTTAGCGGCAGGCCGCCAGGAAGGTCCTGGCGTTGCGGACCGCCGCGCCGCCCGGGTCGTTGTTGAAGTACACGTAAGCGTCGGCGCCGTCCTCCGCCGCCGCGCTGACCCGGTCGGCCCAGGTCCGCAGGGCCCGGGGCCCGTAGGCCGGCCACGGCTGCGCCGTGCCCTCGTGCAGCCGCAGGTAGACGAAGCTGCCCGGGCGCCACAGCGGCGCCACCGGGCGGCCCTGCCGGTCCGCCCAGCACAGCGCCGCGCCGTGCGCCGCGAGCACGTCCCTGGTCTCGCCGGTCCACCAGGACGGGTGCCGGAACTCCACCGCCACCCGGACCCCGGCCGGGAAGCAGCCCAGGCAGCGGCCGAGCAGCCCGGTGTCCGCCGCCAGCGTCGGCGGCAACTGCAGCAGCACCGGGCCCAGCTTCGGGCCAAGGCCGCCGGCCGCGGCCAGCAGCCGGCCGACCGGCTCGTCCGGGTCGGCCAGCCGCCGGACGTGGGTGAGATACCGGCTGGCCTTCACCGCCATCACGAACGACGGCGGGGTGGCGTCCCGCCACCGCTCGAAGGTCTCCCTGGCCGGCAGCCGGTAAAAGGCCGCGTTGGACTCGACCGTGCCGAACTCGCCGGCGTAGGTCTCCAGCCAGCGCCGCTGCGCCACCCCCGGCGGGTAGAGCACGCCCCGCCAGTCGGCGTACTGCCAGCCCGACGTCCCCACCCGGACCGTCCCCCTGCTGCCTCCCATACCAGTCGTGCTGCCCGCCCGCGAGCCGGTCACACCGGCGGCCGCGGCGGGCTAGCCGGCCGGCGGCCCGGCCGCGTGCCCGTCGTCGTCGACCGGCGAGACCAGCCGGATCACGCCGATCTCGCTCCACGTCACGAAGATCTGGCCGCCCGTACGCAAATCGGTCTCAATCGTCATCTTGTCGTTCATCTGCGCCAGCATGTGGACGTTCCACAGGTTAATGCTGGGCGACTCGACCGCGTACGTACGCCCCTCATAGTCGAACTCGACCTGCAGGTTCACCGGCCCTCCCCCCGGACGGCGCAGATAGCGCCTGAACGTCATTATGCCGCCTATCATCCGGCGCCTGGTCAATGGGTTAATAACTGTTTTCTCTGGTAATAGCGTGCTCAGGCTGACCCGGCGCGCCGCCGTCGCCGGGTACCGCTGACAACCTCCTGGCCGCCCGGTGACGTGATAGCGAGTGAAACGCACCGCTAACCGGGCCGGAAACCGCGCACGCGCTGGGCAATTCGGCCGGCTCCGGGAAAAGCAGACCAGCCGCGCCGGCCGGGACCCTAGCGGGCGCCGGGCCGCGGTCAGCCGGATATCGCGGCCAGGCTCTCCCTGACCGTCTCGGTCAGCTGGTGGCTGGGGCCGAGCACCCGCTCGCAGTCGGCCAGCGTCCGCTTGAACACGCCGATCGCGTCGGCCTGGCGCCGGGCCGACAGGTACGCCGAGCCGACGTTGTACCGGGCGGTCAGGGTGTCCGCGTGGTCCGCGCCGAGCACCCGCTCGCAGTCGGCCAGCGCCCGCTCGTACATCGGGATGGCCTCGGCCAGCCGCCGGGCCGACATGTAGGCCGACGCCAGGTTGCCCTGGGCGGTCAGGGTCTCCGGGTGATCGTGGCCGTGCACCCGCTCGCAGTCGCGCAGCGTCCGCTCGTACATCGGCACCGCGTCCTTGAGCCGCTTGGCCAGGTAGAACGTGGCGGCCAGGTTGCCGCACGAGGCCACCGTGTCCGGGTGATCCGGGCCGAGGACCCGTTCCCGGTCCGCCAGCGTGCGCTGGTACAGCGGGATCGCGTCGCGGAGCTTGCCCGCCGCGCGGTAGGCGTAGGCCAGGCTGCTGCGGGCGGTCAGCGTGTCCGGGTGGTCGGGCCCGAGGACCCGCTCCCGGCCGGCCAGGGTCCGCTCGTACAGCGGGATGGCCTCCTTGAGCCGGCCCGCCGCGCGGTAGGCCGCGGCCAGGCTGTTGCGGGCCGTCAGCGTGTCCGGGTGGTCGGGGCCCAGGGCCCGTTCCTGGTCGGCCAGGCTGCGCTCGAAGATCGCGGTGGCGTCGTCCAGCCGGCCTGCCGAGCTGTACGCCGAGGCCAGGTCGTGCCGGGCGGTCAGGGTGTCCGGGTGCTGCGGGCCGAGCGCCCACTCCCGGCCGGCCAGCGCCTGCTCGTACAGCGGGATCGCCTCGGCGACCTGGCCCGCGGCCAGGTACGCGTGCGCCAGCTGGCTGCGGCAGGTCAGCGAGTCCGGGTGGCCGGGGCCGAGCATCCGCTCGCGCTCCTCCAGGCTGCGCTTGCGGGAGGAGATCGCGTCCGAGGCCAGCCCGGCCTTCTCCTGGGCACCGGCCAGCCGGTCCCTGGCGGCCAGCGACTGCGGATGGGACGGGCCCAGCAGCCGGTCGCTGACCTCGATCATCTTCTCCCAGTAGTGCACCGCCGGGCCGGTCAGCCCGCCGCGCTCCAGGCTGTCCCCGGCGCGCAGCAGCAGCGGGTGGGCCTTGGGCCCCCACAGCAGGTCACCGGTGCAGCGCAGCAGGCTGGCCGTGTTGTCGCGGAGCGCCAGCGTGAGCGGCGGAGCCGGGTCCAGCTGCGGCCAGGCCTCGAGCAGCGCGTCGGCGGCGGCCCTGGCCGCCTCACCGAACACGGGCGGCGGCAGCAGCTGACGGATGATCCCGCCGATCACCGGGTGGATCCGGATCGTGCGCTCCGCGCTGCCGCTGTCGATCATCGCCAGGCCGAGCCGGGCCAGGCTGGTCAGCGCGGTCCTGGCCAGCTGCACGCCGGCCTCGCCGGCCCGCTCGCCGGTCATGAACGTCACTGCGGCGGGACCGGTCAGCACGCTGACCGGGATGCCGGCCGGGTCGAGTACGCAGGCCAGCGCGAGCACGCCGCGGGCCAGCCCGGCCGGCGGCAGCTGGTCAAGGAAGTCCAGGCCCACCGACACGGTCAGCGCGGCGGCGTCCGTGTCGCCGTCCGGCCGGGCCTGCCGGATCCGGCGCTCGGCGAACCGCGCCCGGAATCCCCGGCAGTCCAGGCCGCGGTCGGCGATGACCGCCGCGGCCAGGCCCAGCGAGAGCGGCAGGCACTGCAGGTCCTCGGCCAGGTCCAGGGCCTCGATCCGCTGGTCCGGGTAGTCGCGCAGGGCCGTGGTCAGGTAGCCGAGGGCCTCGCGGCGGGAGAACGGCCCGACCGGGATCACCCGGCGGCCCTGCCCGGCCATCGTGGCCGGCTCCAGCCGGGTGGTGATCAGGACGCTGCCGGACGGGCCCGTGGGCAGCAGCCCGGCCGCGTCGGCCGGATCGGTCAGGTCGTCGAGCACGACCAGCCACGGCCGGCCGGTGCCGGCCAGCCAGGCCATGAACCTGGCTGCCGCGGTCCCGGCGTCGCGGTGCGCGTCACCCGCGCCGACGGCGACGAGGCCGCGTGCGTAGCCCGCCAGGATCGCGTCGCGGCTGGCCGCGGTCAGCCAGACGAGCAGGTCGACCGAGCCGGCCTGCCACAGCGAGCGGGCCAGCGCGGCGGCCAGCTGGGTCTTGCCCTCGCCGCCCGCGGCGGGACGGCCGCTGCCGCCCGGGCCGGGAGCCGAGGCCAGCACCGTGACCTGGCCTGGCCGCAGCTCAGCGATCAGGCCGGGCCCGGTTTCCGGGCGGCTGCTGAACGCCGGCGCGAGCGGTGGCACGTCACCGAGCACAGCGGGCCAGGCCCGTTGCGCGGGCACGATCTGCTGCGGTGGCGGGCTGCCGTGCTGCATGCGCGGCCCGCTGCTGGTCTGCCTGCTCATGCCGGTCGGCCGGGTCCGGTTGCTCCGACCACCAGGACCTCCTCGGGCGGCCGGCCACCAGGGCGGACGCCACGGTCGGGTTGGATCTGGATCTGAATAGTCATGATGGCGGATTTAGCTGTTCGCCACTACCGATCCAGTTGCAATTTCACAGTAAAGTGCCTCGTGAGGCGGGTGCGCCTGCTGAATGCGCAAGTTCTGCCGCTGGTCATGGTCATGGATTACGGCTGATGCGCGGCTGGCCGGGCCTGCTTAGCTGATCTTGCAGCGGGTACTGGGGGAGCCGGGGAAGCTGGTCATTGACGGTCCTGCCGGACCGTCATATGGTCCGGCTGGCTGGTGATCGCGAAAGGACTTCCATGGCTGCGGTGGCGGCAGCGCGCGGGGGGCAGCCGCGCATCTCGGCCGGCCAGGTGTGGCACGGGCTGCTGGCCCTGCTGGTCATCGCGGCGCTGGTCACGCAGGTCGTGCTGACCTCGCAGCCGTCCGCGGTGCCGCTGGGGACCCGGTACATCCGGCTGATCAGCTACTTCACCATCCAGAGCAACGTGCTGATCGCGATCGCCGCGGTGGGGCTGGCGCTGGCCCCGGGCCGGGACGGCGTGCTGTGGCGGGTGGTGCGGCTGGACGGGCTGGTGGGCATCAGCGTCACCGGCGTCGTGTACACAACCGTGCTGCGCACCGAGGAACATCTGCACGGCTGGGCGGCGGCCACCGACGCGGTGCTGCACTACGCGGTGCCGCTGGCCGCGGTGATCGGCTGGCTGGCGTTCGGCCCGCGGCCGCGCTGTGACCTGCGCACCGTGGCCTGGTCACTGGCGTGGCCGCTGGCCTGGCTCAGCTACACCCTGCTGCACGGCTCGGTCACCCGCTGGTATCCGTACCCGTTCATCGACGTGACCCTGCACGGCTACGGCATGGTGCTGCTGAACGCGCTCGCGGTGGCCGCCGCGCCGGCGGTGATGGCGGCGGCGTTCTGGCTGGGCGACGCGTACCTGCCCGGCGGCCGCGGCCGCCCGGGTGCCGGCCCGCGCGCGCTGGTCGGCTGACCGCGCCGGGGCAGCCGGGCCAGCCGGCCGGGCAGCCGGACCAGCCGTCAGCCGTCCTTGTCCTTGCGCAGCCGGTCGTCGATCATGCCGAGCAGCCAGCTGACCAGGCCGACGATGATCGCGCCCCAGAACGCCGGCCAGAACCCGGTGATGTGGAACGGCACCTTCAGTTTCCCGGCGACCCAGCTGGCCAGCCACAGCAGCAGGCCGTTCACCACCAGGCCGATCAGGCCCAGGGTCAGGATGTAGAACAGGCACCCGATGGCCTTGATGATGGGCTTCAGGAACGTGTTCACGATCCCGAAGATCAGTGCCACCACGATCAGCGTGAGCACCTTCGACAGCGTCGTGTGGCCCTGCACTTCGATGCCGGGCACCAGGGCTGTGGCCACGGCCAGCGCCACGGCCGTGATCAGCACCCGGATCAGCGCGTTCATGCGGATATCCTGGCACGCCCCGCGGGGTCCCCGGGCCGTCCGCGGGCGTGTCCGCAGGTGGTTGCCGGACACCTGGCTGACGGGCGGGCCAGCATCAGCGGGTCAGTGCCGGAAATGGACGAACAGCCGGCCGAAGTTCCTGGAGTCCTTCTCGACCCGGTGGTAGAGCTGCTTGATCTCCTTCTGGTCCAGGAACCGCAGCACCCTCTTCTTCAGCTGGCCGGAGCCCTTCCCGGGGATGATCTCCACCAGCGGCGCCCGGGTCCGGATCGCCTCGTCGATGATGTCGCGCAGCGCCCGGTCGATGTCGGCGCCGCGGTTATAGAGGTCGTGCAGGTCGAGCTTGAGCTTCACGCTGGCCTCCGATCCGCTGCTCAGCCCACCGTACGCTGGGGCGGGCGGGAACCCGGCGGCCACCACGAGGAGATGTCATGCGCCTAGCCAGGCCAGCCACGGCGGCGGCCGCGGCCCTGCTCACCGCGGCCAGCGCGGCGGTCGCAGCGGCGGGCGCACCCATGGCCGCGGGCGGTGCTCTCGCCGCCCGCCCGGCCCCGGCGGGGGACTCCGGGCTGGCGCCCGTGGTGTCGGTCTTCCCGCAGCTGATCCGGGTCACCCCGGACCACGCGCTGTCCCGGCCGCCGAGCGACCGGTTCTGCCGCCGCCACTTCGGCATCGACTGCTACCTGCCCCGCCAGCTGCGCCAGGCCTACGGGCTGCCCGCGCTGGCGCGCCGCGGCATCACCGGCAAGGGCCAGACGATCGTCGTCGTCGACTCGTTCGGCTCGCCGACCGTGCGGCACGACCTGAAGGTCTTCGACCGGGCGGCCGGCCTGCCCGACCCGCCGTCGCTGAAGGTGATCCAGCCGGCCGGCAAGGTCCCGCCGTACCGGCCGGACGGCAACCGGGAAGGCTGGGCCGGCGAGACCGAGCTGGACGTGGAGTACGCGCACGCGATGGCGCCCGGCGCCAGCATCCTGGTCGTGGCCACCCCCACCGCGGAGAACGAGGGCACCACCGGCTTCCCGCAGATCGTCGCCGCGGAGAAGTTCGTGATCCGCCACCACCTGGGCGGGGTGATCAGCCAGAGCTTCGGCGCCACCGAGCAGACCTTCCCATCCCGCCGGGCGATGGCCCGGCTGCGCGGCGCGTACGTGGCCGCGGCCCGCAGCGGGGTAACCGTGCTGGCCGCGTCCGGGGACAGCGGCGCGGCCGACGTCAAGTTCGACGGGGTCACCTTCTACCGGCACCCGGTGACCTCCTGGCCGGACAGCGACCCACTGGTGACCGGCGTCGGCGGGACCCGGCTGCGGCTGGGGCCCAAGGGTCACCGGCTGCGCCCGGACGCGGTGTGGAACGACACGTTCAGCCGGGCCGCCCAGCGGACCTTCAGCGGCTCGCCGCAGCCGAGCCCGCTGGCCTCGGGCGGCGGCCGGTCGGTGTTCTTCGGCCGCCCCGCGTACCAGGACGGCGTGCAGGCGGTGACCGGGCCGCACCGGGGGGTTCCCGACATCTCGATGAGCGGCTCCTGCAGCAGCGCCGTGGTCATGTACCAGAGCTTCCGCGGCCAGCCGGCCGGCTGGTATCCGACCTGCGGGACCAGTGAGGCCACCCCGGAGTTCGCGGGCATCATCGCGCTGGCCGGGCAGCTCGCCGGGCACCCGCTCGGGCCGGTCAACCCGCTGCTCTACCAGCTGGCCGCGCACCACGCCAGCGGCCTGGTGGACGTGCGGCGCGGCAGCAACAGCGTGGTCTTCGGCCAGGGCGGGCGGCGCCATAAGGTGACCGGCTTCCGTGCCCGGCCCGGCTACGACCTGGCCTCGGGGGTGGGCACGATCAGCGCCCCGGCGTTCGTGGCCCAGCTCGTTGCCGCCGCCAGGGCGCGGGCGCCGGGGCCCTAGCGACCGAGAATCCCGCCGGAAAAAGCGGCGCCGACCTGCAATCCCTGGCCCGGATGGCACTGGCCGCGGCCGAGCCGCCACCCCCGCAGCTGCGCGAGAAGGTCATGGCCGCGGTCGCGCAGACCCGCCAGCAGGCCCCGGCCGGCCAGCCCGGCACACTGACCCGCACCGGCGCCGCCTGGCGCCGGGCCGCAGGCCGCGACCGGGACGGCTCACCGGCC
>DASVBE010000220.1:0-10115 GCA_036375995.1 Streptosporangiaceae bacterium
CGCGACGGCGCTGAGCACCGTCGAGCCCGGCGGCGCGACCCGCTGGCGGGTCTGAGCCGCGCCGCCGGGCCGCGCCGCCGGGCCGCGCCGCCGGGCCGCGCCGCGCCGCCCGGCGCGGCGCCCGCTCAGCCTGCCACTGGCCGGCCGTAGGTCACGGCCTCGCGCAGCTCCGCGGGCAGAGCCTGGGCGAGCAGTGCGTCGGGCTGAGCGCCGAGGGCGTCGTTGATCGTGGAGAACGCCAGCCGGAGGGCCACGAAGGCGGTGACGGCGAAGATCTGCCCGTCGTCGAGGCCGGCCTCACGGAGCGCCTGGACGTCGGTGGCCTGGGTCGCGTTCGGGTCCCTGGCGACCTTCCTGGCCCACCCGGCCAGGGCCTTCTCCTGGTCCGTCAGCCCGGTGCCGCTGCCGTCCAGCACCGCCGCCACCAGCGCGTGGTCCTCGGCCTTGCCCAGTTTCTCGCTCCAGGCCAGCGTGCAGTATGAGTCGCCGATTGCGGTGGCTGTGGAAACCACCAGGATCCCGCGCTGGCGGAAGCTCAGCCCGCTCCGCTGGAAAGCCTGGGACATCAGCGCAAACAGCTGCTTCATGGTGCCGGGCTGGTGCGCCCACAGCCGGGACACGTTCCACACGTAGCCGCTCTCGGCGAGGTCCTCGTCGTAGAGCTCCTGCGCCTCAGCTGACACCGTGGGCTCAGCGAGAAAGCTGCCCGTCATGCCCGTCACTTCCCTTCCGGCTTCCGGGCCAGGTAGCCCACCACCTTGATCTCGGCCCGCAGCGGCAGGCCGTCCCGCCGCTGAGCCTCGGCCAGCTCGACCGCGGTGCGGTGGAACTCGTCCTCGCCCGCGTTGAGGATCGCCTCGTAGGCCGGGCCGGTGGCGCCGAGCCCACGGGCGTACAGCTCCGGGTCCGCGTATTCCATCGCGAACGGCACGTCCACGCGCTCGATGCCGGTGAACCCGTGGGCGCCGAGAAGCTGCTCGCCCGCGCCGGGACGGCCGAGTGACACCATCGCCGCCTGGTTGCCGACCTTCTCCTCGGTCGCCAGCCGGAACGGGGCCAGCGCCCACGCGCCAGCGGACACCTTGATGTGGCCCCACACCGTGATCCCCACGCGCCCGCCAGGACGCAGGACCCGGTAGATCTCGGCCACCGCATCCGGCGTCGTGTTCCAGATGCCACGGAAGCTGGTGACCACGTCGAACGAACCCGCGTCCCACGGCAGGGCGTTCATGTCACCGGTCCTGATGTCGCTGCCCGGGTTACGGTCCCTGGCCACGGCGACCAGCCGCGGCGACGCGTCGATGCCCGCGCAGGACGCGCCGCGCAGGCCGGCCAGCTCGATCGCGAGCCCGGACCCGCAGGCGACGTCGAGCAGCCGGTCCCCGGCGTCGACGCCCAGCCGGTGGTGCATGGATACGTACTCCCGGCAGTTGCCGGGCTCGCTGAGCGTGGCGAAGTCCGCCGCCTTGCGGCCCCACCCCTCATCCACCGTGGCCCACTGTGGGGTTCCCGTCCCCGTCTCCGTCATTGCTGCTCCTTTGCCTCACCGGGCCCCGTGGATCGGCGGCGAGCCCTACTCCGGAACGTACCGGGGCGGCGGCTGGCTCACGCCGGCCGTCCCCGGCCGGGCTGCGGCTTGCCCCGGGCCGGACCTGTCGTGATAGGGAGGAGGCCATGACCGTGACCGGCCGCGTCGCTGAGCTGTACCGCTTCCCGGTGAAATCGATGGCCGGTGAGCCGCTCACCAGTGCCGACGTGTCCTGGAACGGCCTGGCCGGCGACCGCCGGTGGGCGTTCATCCAGGCCGGGCAGGAGCGCAGCGGCTTCCCCTGGCTGACGATCAGGGAGCAGGCCGAGATGTCCCACTACCGGCCCCGGTTCACCGACCCTGACCGGCCCAACGGCTCGCTGACGCTGGTCCGCACGCCGTCCGGCACCGAGCTGGACGTGGCCGACGCCGCGCTCGCGGCCGAGCTCGGGCCCGGCGTGCGGGTCATCAAGCAGGACCGCGGGGTGTTCGACACGATGCCGCTGTCCCTGCTGTCCCGGCAGACCCTGGCCTGCCTGGGCAAGCGGATCGGTGCCGAGCTGACCCCGCTGCGCTTCCGGCCGAACATCGTGGTGGACATCCCCGGCCAGGAGTACCCCGAGGAAGCCTGGATCGGCCGGGTCGTGCGCATCGGCGGCCTGCGGATGCGGGTTGACCAGCGTGACAACCGGTGCGTGATGATCACCATCGACCCGGTGACGCTGGACCGGAACCCGGAGGTGCTGCGGGTCGTCGCGCAGGAACGGGACAACCAGTTCGGCGTCTACGGCTCGGTCGTGGCGCCCGGGCGGATCGCCGTCGGTGATCCGGTCGAGGTCGAGCCCGCCTGAAGCGTGCTGGTCAGCTCGGCCCGCGACAGGCCGGCGTAGACCAGCAGCGCCCGCAGGAAACCCTGGCGGTCGGCGGCCGGGAGCAGCGCCAGCAGATGCTCCTCGTTCGCCTGGATGCCGGCCTGCACGGCCGCCCGCCGGGACTGCCCGGCCGGGGTGATGGCGAGAAGCCGCACCCGCCGGTCGTCCGGGTCGGGCTGCCGGGAGATCAGCCCGGCGGCCTGCAGCCGGTCCAGCGTGCTGATGATCCGCGTCTTGTCCGCGCTGATCTGCTCGGCGAGCGCGGCCTGGGTCCGCACCGGCCCGCCGTCCAGCGCGTTGAGGACCACGTAGCCCCACATCGTGAGCCCGTGCGCGGCCAGCACCGGCAGCTCCGCGTCGATCAGCGCCTGCGTCAGCGGATGGAGGACCGCAGCGAGATCGGGCCGCGCGGCGTCCTGGCCGGTCATCACCCGATCATAGCGCTGGACAAATAATAAGCTATAACATACGATCTGCGTATGCATACGGATGCAGCGGCGGGACCCTCCTCGCCCGGGCTCACCCGGCCCGGCCTCGTCCTGTCCGGGCCGGACCTGATCGACCTCGACGCGACCGCGGTCCGGGCCAGCGTGGACCTGGTGGACCAGCTGACCCCGGCCGACCTCACCCGTCCCACCCCGTGCACCGGCTGGACCCTGCACGGGCTGCTCGCCCACATGACCACACAGCACTACGGGTTCGCGGCCGCGGCGGCCGGCCAGGAGGGGCCCGGCCCCTGGCGGCTCCGCCGGCCCGGCCCGGACCCGGCCCGTGACTACCGGGACGCAGCCGGGACCGTCCTCGCCGCGTTCGCCGCCGACGGCGTTCTCGCCCGGGACTTCACGCTGCCCGAGTTCGCGCCCCGGCAGCGGTTCCCCGCGGCGCAGGCCATCAGCTTCCACTTCATCGACTACGTCGTGCACTCCTGGGATGTGGCCCGGACCCTGGGCCAGCCGGTCATCTTCGGGCCCGGCCTCCTGGCCGCCGCGCGGGGGGTGGCCAGCCAGGTCCCTGCGGGCGACGCGCGGCTGCGCCCCGGCGCCGCTTTCGCGCCGCCCGTGCCCTGGCCGGTGCCGGAGCCGGGGTCCGGCGGCCTCGACGAGATCGTCGCCCTGCTGGGCCGGAATCCGGCCTGGCCTGGCTAAAAGCGGTTGCGCCCGCCAGCCTCAGCCGGCGAGGGTCCGGCTGCCCACCTTCGCGCCAACGCCCCCGATGGAGTGCCCATGACGTCCGCCGTGCGGCTGATCCGCAGCCAGCAGCTGGCCCAGACCGCCCCGTACGCCTACGCGGCCACCACCGCGACGCCGGCCCGCGCCGTATGGGTCGCCGGGGCGTGCCCGCTGGACGCCAGCGGCGCCACTGTCGCGCCCGGCGACTACGCCGGCCAGACCCACCAGGTCATGCGCAACCTGGCGACCGCGCTGGCCGACGCCGGCGCCGCGCTGACCGACATCGCGAAGACCACGGTCTACGTCGCCTCGGCCCGGCGCGAGGACCTGGTCACCGCCTGGAACGTCTACAAGGAGTACATGGGCGCGCACGACGCCCCGAGCACGCTGCTCGGCGTCACCGTGCTCGGCTACGACGACCAGCTCGTCGAAGTCGAGGCCGTCGCGGTGCTGCCGGGAGACTGACCGCTGCGCTCAGAGCCCGGATTCGGTTACGCCCGGTATCCTGGGCGGGTTCGGCCAGATCGGCGGTGGCGCCGGGCCGGGGGCTCAGGTCTCCCCGCCGCGGTCCAGGCCGAGAGTGGCCAGCAGGTCCTCGTGGAACTGCATCCACACCAGGTGGCACGAGTCACGGTCGGGTGCGTCGATCCACCCGTACTGCCCGGCCTGCGCCCGGGTCAGTGCGGCGGCGTACAGGCCGGCGTAGCCGCCGAAGCGGGCCAGGCTCCCGGCCAGCGGGCCGCACAGCCGTCGGAACGCGCTGCCGACCGAGGCCAGCGTGACCAGGACCCGGTCGTCCCAGCGCGGGTCGGAGTGATCGTTGATGGCCAGCGGATCGCCCGGGGCCGGGCGGATCTGCCAGTTCGTGCAGGCCGTCCCGAGCCGGTCGTTGAGCGGCAGGAACTGCTGGTGCGCGGCCACGACCTCGTCCCTGGCCCCGGGCCCCGCCACGGCCAGCTCGGCGGCCAGCCGCCGCTCGTCCTCGGCCCGGCCCGCGTCGGTCAGCGACCAGCCGGAACTCCCGCCGAAGCGGGTCCTGGAGACCCAGCCCCTGGCCTGGTGGTCGAGGAGGTACTCCTGCACGATGCCCGGGTCGAGCCCGTACCGCCCGGCGATGCGCGGCGCCTGGGCGTAGCCGAGCACCCGCAGGCCGTGCAGGGCCAGGTCCTCGGCGGCGGACTCATGCGGGGGCATGTCACGAGGCTAGACAGCCGGGTGGTTACCCGCCAGCCGGGCCGGCGATGCCGATCCTGGCTGCCTCGCGGGCCGCGGCGGTGCGGCTGGACACCCCGATCTTGGCCAGCACGGCGGAGACGTGATGCTGGACGGTCCGCTCGGAGATGAACAGCCGCCGGGAGATCTCCCGGTTGGCCAGGCCCGCCGAGATCAGCGCCAGGACCTCCTGCTCCCGGGCGGTGAGCCCGGCCGGCGCGGCCCGCGTGGCGGCCCGCGGCCCGCGCGGGATCGTGCGGATCCCGAGCTCCCGCATCCGGCGCCGGGCCCAGCCGGCCGCGGCGGCCGCGCCGAGTTCCCCGAACACCGCGAGGGCGTCCCGCAGGTCGCCTTCATCGGCCGAGCCGAGCCGGGCCAGCGCCGCGTCGTAGGGCCGTCCCAGCCGGTTCCACTGCGCCGCGGCCCGGGCCCAGGCGCCGGCCCGCTCGCTGGCCAGCGGTCCGGACAGGCCGGCCGGCCCGGCATCGTCAACCGGCTCGCCGAGCCGGTGCAGCCAGATGATCACAGAGCCGGACGTCAGCTGGTCGCCGAACTCCCGCGCGCGGTCCCGGGCTGAGCGCAGCTCGGCCAGCGCCGCGTCGCGGTCCCCGGCCAGCCAGCTGAGCTCCGCCCTGGCGACCTGGATCAGCACGATGCACTGCACCTCGCTGGCCGCCGTGGCCAGCTCCAGAGCCTCGTCCAGGGCCGGCCAGGCGCCCGGCTCGCCCCGGCGGCCGCGGATCAGGCCCAGCACGTGGAGCGGCTTGATCCGGTTGACCGGCGACAGGCGGCGGCGAAGCATCCGCTCGCTCAGGCGGGCCGCGTCGTCCCAGCGGCCCTGGGCCAGCAGCGCGTAGGAACGGAACCCCCGCAGGCACTGGCTGAAAACCCCGATCTCGTGCTCATCGCAGTACTCCGTGCCCGCGGCGAAGTACCGCTCGGCGACGTCGAACTGGTTGCGGCCGATGGCGATCTCCTGCCGGGAGGAGTGCGCCCGCGCGGCGTGCTCCTGCAGGTCCGCGGCCAGGGCGAGGCGGAGCGCCTGCTCGACGAGGTCCGCGCCGTCCTGCCCGCTCCAGGTCAGGGCCAGCCCGAGCCCGTTCAGCGCGAAGCTCAGCACGTCCGGCGCGGCCAGCTGCTCGCCGAGGGCCCGGGCGCGGGCGAGCACCGCCGCGCCGTCGCGGAGGTGGCCGGAACCGATCCTGATCGCGCCGAGGTTGGCGTAGGCCCAGGCCAGCTCGGTGCTGGGGGGCAGGGTCCCGAGCACCTGCACCGCCTGAGCGCCGACCACGTCGGACTCCTCGCCCCGGCACAGCCCGTTCAGGGCCATCGACAGCAGCCGCAGGTTGTCGCCGGCGCGCAGCTCGTGGCCGAGCCCGCGGCGCAGGCCGATGGCGGTACGCAGGGCCGCCTCGGCCTGCTGCCAGCGATCCAGCATCGCGTACTGCTCCGCGGCCGCCTCGTGCAGCGCCGCGCGGGCCTCCTCGGTGGCGCCGCCGGCGAACTCCAGGGCCCGCTCGAACTGGGCCGCGGCGGCCCGCCGGGCGCCCAGCGCGGCCGAGCGGCGGCCCGCCTCGGCGGCGTGCCGCAGAACGGCCGGGGCGTTCCCGGCGCCGGCCGCGTGGTGGGCCAGGGTGGCGGGGTCGCTGTCGCCGCGCTGCTCCAGGGCGGCCAGCAGGGCCGCATGCAGGCTGGCCGTGCGGTGCGGCGGGACCGCCGCCTCGACGGCCATCCGCACCAGTTCGTGCCGGAAGCGCAGGACACTTCCGTCCGCGACGAGGAGGCCGGTGCCCAGCGCGGCACCGATCGCCGGGCCCGGGTCCGGGACCAGCGCAGCAAGGAGACCTGGGTCCACCCGCGGCCCGATCACAGCCGAGGCTTCGATCAGCTCCCGCGTGCCGTAATCCGTCCTGAAGAGCCTGGCGAGGACGGCGTCGCGGACGGTGGGCGGGACCGACGGCCAGCCGGCTTCGAGCACCTCGATCACGTAGAACGGGTTGCCGCCGGTGACCCGGTGCAGCTCGGCGGCGTCCACCTCGCGCGGGCCCGCCAGCGCCCGGACCGCGCCGGGGCTCAGCGGGGACGGCTGCATCCGCCGGGTGCCGCGCTGCGTGGCCAGGTCGCCGAGGACCAGCCGGAACGGGTGATCGCCGGGGATCTCGTTGTCCCGGTAGGTGGCCACGACCAGGGCCGGGCTGCGGCTGAGCCGCCGGCCGAGGTAGCTCAGCAGGTCGATGGTGGCCTCGTCGGCCCAGTGCACGTCCTCCATCACCGCGACCGTGGCGGTCCCGGCCGGGCCGGCGCCGATCTCGGCCAGGAATGCGGCGAACAGCCGTTCCCGGGCCGCGCCGGCTTGCGTGACCAGGCTGGCCAGCTCCCCGCTGGCCTGGGCGGCGATGTCGAACAGCGGGCCGAGCGGCCGCGGGGTCATCAGCCGCTCACAGCTGCCCCACAGCCAGCGCAGCCCGGGTGACCGGCGCTGGAAGGCCTCGAGCAGCGCGGTCTTGCCGATCCCGGACTCCCCGGAGACCAGGACGAGACGGCCCGAGCCCTGCCGGGCGTCGGCCGCGTACTCGGCGAGCGTGGCCAGGAACGGCTCCCGCTCCAGCAGTTCCATCCGCGAACCCCCAGGCCCTGACCGACCGGGTCGCTGCGGCCGCACGGGTCAGGGCGCCGCGTGGCCTCGCTTTAGGCCACGGCCCGGCGCCGCGAACGGTTCAGCTGGGCTTGACAGCCAGAGCGCTCATTGTAATCTTGTCCTATGACTATAGATAAAGGGATCAGCGCGGCCGGGGCTGGCGCGGCCGGTTCCCCCGCGTCCGGCGGGGACGCGGGCGGCGGCCCGCCGGACGGGACGAGGGCCCGCGGGGCGCCGAGCCCGATCGAGTACCGGCTTGATCCCGCTTCGGGCGTGCCGACCTACCTGCAGCTCGTCCAGCAGGTGGAGCACGCGCTGCGGCTGGGCTACCTGAAGCCCGGTGATCAGCTGCCCAAGGTCAGGGATGTGGTCGCGGCCCTGACCATCAACCCGAACACGGTGCTCAAGGCGTACAAGGAGCTCGAGACCAAGGGACTGGCCGCCGGGCGGCCCGGGCAGGGCACGTTCGTCCAGGCCACGCTCACCCAGGTGGCGCTCCCCGAGCTGACCGGGCTGCGCCGCAGCCTGCTCGGCTGGCTCGCGTCCGCCGAGGAGACCGGGCTCGACGAGGACGGGATCGTGGCCCTGTTCACCAGTGTGCTGCGGGATTTCTATGACCGCCGGGGCGGCGCTGACCGGCACGCCCGCGGCGAGGTGAGGGCAGATTCGGAGGGCGCCGCGTGAACGTCATCGAAACCAGCGGCCTGGGCAAGAGCTACGGCCGTGTCCCGGCCCTGCGCGACTGCACGCTGACGGTGCCGGCCGGGCGCGCGGCCGCGCTGGTCGGGCCGAACGGCGCGGGCAAGTCAACGCTGATGAACATACTGGTCGGCCTGACCGTCCCGACCGCCGGGACGGCCGCCGTGCTCGGTGGCCAGCCCGCCGGGTCGCCGGCCGCGCTGGACGGTACCGGGTTCGTCGCCCAGGACGCGCCCGTGTACAAGAGCCTCTCCTGCGCGGACATGCTGCACCTGACCGGGAACCTCAACCGGCGCTTCGACCAGCAGTACGCGCAGGCCCGGCTGGCCGAGCTCGGCATCCCGCTGAAGAAGAAGGCAGGCAAGCTGTCCGGCGGCCAGCAGGCGCAGCTCGCGCTGACCCTGGCGCTGGCCCGGCGGCCGCGGCTGCTGATCCTCGACGAGCCGCTGGCCGCGCTCGACCCGCTGGCCCGGCAGGACTTGCTGGGAACGGTCATGACCGCGATGGCCGACGACGGCGTGTCGGTGCTGCTGTCCTCCCACGCGCTGGCCGAACTCGAACGAGTGGCCGACTACTTCATCGTGCTGGCCAGCGGCGAGGTGCGACTGGCGGGTGACGCCGACGACCTGCTGGCCGGCCACCGGATGCTGACCGGGCCCGCCGCCGAGGCGGACCTGATCGCCAGGCAGCAGTCGATCGTGCAGGTCAGGCGGGCCGCCGCGCAGGCCCACGTGCTGGTCAGGACCAGCGGGCCGGCCGAGCCGGTGCCACCGGGCTGGGAGGCGCACCCGGTCGGCCTGGAGGAGCTCATCCTGGCGTACCTGCGGGCGCCGGGCGGCGCGGCCCAGCCGGGCCCGGCGGCCGCCCCGCGTCCCGAGCCCACGGAGGTGGCGCGATGACCGTTCGTACCCTGCCCGCGCAGCCCAGCCAGGAAGCCGGGATGGCGCCGCTGCCCTGGCGGCGGATGGTCTGGGTCACCTGGCGGCAGCACCGGGCCACGCTGGTCAGCGTGCCCGCCGTCGTTGCCGTGGTGGCGCTGTTCCTGCTGCTGATGGGCCTGAAGGTGCATCACGACTACGCGGCGCTGGCCGCCTGCCACGGCGCTGGCGCGGCGCTCTGCGAGCACCGGGCCAGCGCGCTGACCAGCACCGACTGGACGATGGCCAACACGGTCCTGATCCTGATGAACCTGGCGCCCGCGCTGATCGGGGCGTTCGCGGGAGCCCCGGTGCTGGGCAGGGAACTGGAGACCGGCACATTCCGGTACGCCTGGACGCAGGGCTTCGGCCGGGTCCGGTCCACGCTGGCCAGGATCGTGCTGATCGCGATCGTGCTTGCCACCGTGTCTGGCGCCCTCGGCGAGCTGTTCGCCTGGTTCTTCGGACCGCCCATGCGGAACACGGGCATGTCCGTTGGCGAGGCCACGGTGTTCGTCACACGCGGCCTGGCGTTCCCGGCCTGGACGCTGGCCGCCTTCACGATCGGCGTTTTCCTCGGCATGCTGATCCGCCGGGTCATCCCCGCACTGGCCGTCACGCTCGGCGCCTACCTGGCCCTCGACCTGCTGGCCTGGCTCGTCGTGCGCAAGTTCTACCTGCCGGAGCTTGCCCCCGGCCGGATCGTGCTCCTGCAGCGGCTGCCGGCCGTGCCGCACTTCTGGCCGGCTCAGTTCATCGAGGCCGGCTGGCTGCTCGCGTTGTCCGCGCTGCTCGTCGCCGCCACCCTCGGGCTGGTCCGCCACCGCGTGGCCTGACCCGCCCGGTCAGGGCCGGCGGCCGGGGACGGGCTGGTGGCCGGCCAGGGACTGGTGCGGGTCGGGGCTGGTGACGTCCGGGTCGGCGTGCACCTGGGCGGCAGCCAGCCGGGGGATCGCGTGCAGCAGGGCGTGCTCGGCGTCGACGGTGATCTGGTGCGCCTGGGCGGCGGGGATGTCCGGCGGGACGAGGACCGCGCACTCGGCGCGCATCAGGTGGCCGATCCAGCGGAGCCGGATCTCG
>DASVBE010000225.1:0-25644 GCA_036375995.1 Streptosporangiaceae bacterium
GCGGGCGCGGAGGTGGGCCCGCTCGCCCTGGCGGCCGAAGATCACCAGCAGCTCGGCGGGCTGGTCGTCGGCGTTGCCGAACCAGTGCGGCACCTCGGTGCCGAACTCCGCCGCCTCGCCTGGCCGCAGCACCAGGTCCTGGTCGCCGAGGATGAGCCGGAGCCGGCCGTCGAGCACGTAGAGCCACTCGTACCCCTCGTGCACCCGCATCTCCTCGGGCGGGTCCGGCGGCCGGCCGGTGACGACCAGCTTGTACGCCTGCAGCCCGCCGGGACGCCGGCTGAGCGGGATCACCGTCATGTCGTGGAAGCGGAACGGCCGCAGGTGCACTCGCGGGTCGCCGGCCGGCGGTGCGCCGACGAGTTCGTCGACCGGCACGCCGTGCGCCCGGGCCAGCGGCAGCAGCAGCTCGAGCGCGGGCCGCCGCTGGCCGCTCTCCAGCCGGGACAGCGTGCTGACCGAGATCCCGGTGGCACGGGACAGCGCGGCCAGCGTGACGTCCCGGCGGCGCCGCAGGTCCCGCAGCCGCGGCCCGACCGCCGCCAGCACCTGGCCCAGGTCCTCGTCCATCCCCGCAAGTTTGCCAGAACAGCAAGCAAACTTGCGAAGACGCGGTCTCCCGGTGCACTGTGCAGGCGGGTTCCAGCGACGCAGCCGGGACGCGCCATGAGCCGCGCCCGGCGGAACGGAGCACGCCAGTGCCGCACCACTACCACGCCACTCACGATCAGCCCGGGCACGGCCACGATGAGGACGTCCCCGAGGAGTTCAAGTTCACCCAGGAATTCTGGGACGACCGGTACAGCTCGGCCGGGCGGCTGTGGAGCGGCCAGCCCAACGCCCAGCTGGTCGAGCAGGCCTCAGGCCTGGAGCCCGGCGAGGCGCTGGACGCGGGCTGCGGTGAGGGCGGCGACGCGATCTGGCTGGCCGGGCAGGGCTGGACGGTCACGGCGGTGGACGTGTCGCAGGTCGCCCTGGACCGGGGGGCCGCCGCGGCGGCGGCCGCGGGCCCCGGGGCGGCCGGGCGGATCCGCTGGCAGCGCGAGGACCTGCTCACCTGGGCCCCGGAACCGGGCCGGTACGGACTGGTCTCGGCGCAGTACATGCACCTGCCGCTGGAGATATTCGGGGACTTCCTGGCCCGTCTGGCGGCTGCGGTCCGGCCCGGCGGCACGCTGCTGGTCGTCGGCCACCACCCGGACGACCTGGACGCCAACGTCGGCCGTCACGGCCCGGCTCACCGGTTCGTGCTGGCCGAGCAGCTGGCCGCGGACCTGGACCAGGAAAGCTGGAAGGTCGTGGTCGCCGGGGCTTTCGACCGGCCGGCCAGGGACCTGGACGGGCAGCCCGTCACCGTGCGGGACACGGTGCTGCGGGCCACCCGCCGCGCCTGACGAGCCGCGGCATGCGGATCGAGCCGATGACCGGGGCGTACGCGGACGGGGTGCTGGCGATCTACCAGGCCGGCATCGACGAGGGCAACGCCACGTTCGAGACCCGGGCACCCTCCTGGCCGGAGTTCTCCGCGGCCCGGCTCCCGGCGCACCGGTTCGTGGCCCTCGGCCCGGCGGCGGGCGGCGAGCGCGTGCTCGGCTGGGTGGCCGTGTCCCCGGTGTCGGCCCGGCCGGTCTACGCCGGCGTGGTCGAGCACTCGGTCTACGTCCACCCGGAGGCCCGCGGCCAGGGCGTCGGCCGGGCCCTGCTGGACGAGCTCATCGCCGCTACCGAGGCGGCCGGGATCTGGACCATCGAGTCCGGGATCTTCCCGGAGAACACCGCCAGCCTGGCCCTGCACCGGGCGGCCGGGTTCCGCGTGGTCGGCATCCGGCAGCGGATCGGCTGCCACTGGGGCCGCCCGGGCCACCCGGACGGCTGGTGGCGGGACACCGTGCTGATCGAGCGCCGCAGCGCCGTGGCCGGCGCCGGCCACAGCGGCGGCGCCTGCCACGGCTAGCTGCGCGGGACCTGGCCCGGCCGGGTCAGCCGCCGGCCACCGGAATGATCTTGTCGGCGTACGCGGCCAGGGTCTGCTCCGGCTGGTCGTGCATCAGGTAGATGGCGAACTGGTCCGCGCCGATCTCGGCCAGCTCGGCCAGCCGGTCCACGTGCGCCGAGGCCGGCCCGGTCAGGCAGAACCGGTCCACGATCGAGTCTGGCACGAAGTCGGTCGACGGGTTGCCGGCCTTGCCGTGGTGGGAGTAGTCGTAGCCCTCCCGGTCCTTGATGTAGTCGGTCAGCGCCCGCGGCACCGCGCCGGACGTCCCGTACCTGGCGACCAGGTCAGCCACGTGGTTGCCGACCATCCCGCCGAACCAGCGCAACTGGTCCCGCTGGTGCGCGAGGTCGTCGCCCACGTAGGCCGGCGCGGCCACGCAGACCGTCACCGCGTCCGCGGGGCGCCCGGCTGCCGCGGCGGCCGAGCGCACCGCGCCGACCGTCCACCGGGCGATGTCCGGATCGGCGGTCTGCAGGATGAACCCGTCGGCCTGCTCACCGGCCAGCTTGAGCGCCTTCGGGCCGTACGCGGCCATCCAGATCTCCAGCTTGCCGTCGCGCACCCACGGGATCCGCACCGGCGTGCCGTGCAGGTCGGCCTCCCGGCCCTCGGCCAGGTCCCTGATCACCTGCATGGCCGTGGCCAGCGTGGCCAGCGTGGCGGGCGGCTGGCCGATCACCCGCCGGGCCGAGTCGCCGCGGCCGATGCCGCACACGGTCCGGTTGCCGAACATGTCGTTCAGCGTGGCGAACAGCGACGCGGTCACCGACCAGTCCCTGGTGGCCGGGTTGGTCACCATCGGGCCGACGGTCATCGACGTCGTGGCCGCCAGGATCTGCGAGTAGATGACGAACGGCTCCTGCCACAGAACGTGCGAGTCGAACGTCCAGCCGTACGAGAAACCCATCCGCTCGGCCCGGGCCATCGTGTCGATGACCTTGCGGGCAGGCGGGTCTGTCTGCAACACCAGGCCGAAATCCATCTGACCCCCCGTCAGCTCAGGTACTGGCACAGCGCGCGGGACAGGAACCGGCCGTGGCCGGTCTCGCCGAGGTACTCGCCGGAGCCGATGACCATCCGGCCGCGGGACAGCACGGTGTCCACCCGCCCGGTGATCTGCATCCCCTCGTACGCCGAGTAGTCCACTGCCATGTGATGCGACGCGGCGGACAGCACCTGCGTGGCGGCCGGGTCGTAGATCACCACGTCGGCGTCCGAGCCGGGCTGGATCACGCCCTTGCGCGGGTACAGCCCGAACATCCGGGCCGGGGTGGCCGACGCCACCTCCACCCACCGGGCCAGCGACAGCTCGCCCGCGGCCACGCCCTGGTGCAGCAGGTCCATCCGGTGCTCCACGCCGGGGATCCCGTTGGGGATCTTCGAGAAGTCGCCCCGGCCCAGTTCCTTCTGGTCCTTGAAACAGAACGGGCAGTGGTCAGTGGACACCACGGACAGGTCATTGGTGCGCAGCCCGCGCCACAGCGACGCCTGGTGCTCCTTGGGCCGCAGCGGCGGGGAGGCCACGTACTTGGCCCCCTCGAAGTCCGGCCGGCCCAGGTCCTCCAGGGACAGGTACAGGTACTGCGGGCAGGTCTCGGCAAACACGTTCTGACCGGTGTCCCTGGCCGCGGCGATCGCCGCCAGCGCCTGCGCCGCGGACAGGTGCACCACGTACAGCGGCGCCCCGGTCACCCCGGCCAGCGTGATCGCCCGCGACGTGGCCTCGGCCTCCAGCTCCGCCGGGCGGGTCAGCCCGTGCTGCAGCGGCTCGGTGCGGCCCGCCGCCAGCGCCTCGGCGACCAGCTGGTCGATCGCGATGCCGTTCTCCGCATGCATCATGATCAGCGCGCCGTTGCCGGCCGCCTGCTGCATGGCCCGGACGATCTCGCCGTCGGTCGCGTAGAACACGCCGGGGTAGGCCATGAACATCTTGAAGCTGGTCACGCCCGCGTCGGTGCAGGCGTCCATCTCCTTCAGCGTGGTGTCGTTCACGTCCGACACGATCATGTGGAAGCCGTAGTCGATGGCGCAGTTGCCGTCCGCCTTGGCGTGCCACTTGTCCAGCGTGGCCTGCAGCGACGTGCCCTTGGCCTGGACCGCGAAGTCGATGATCGTGGTGGTGCCGCCCCAGGCCGCAGCCCGGGTGCCGGTCTCGAACGTGTCCGCGGAGAACGTGCCGCCGAACGGCATCTCCATGTGGGTGTGCGCGTCGATGCCGCCCGGCAGCACGTAATTGCCGGTGGCGTCGATGACCCGCTCGGCCTCGGCCGCCCACGAGGTGGCCAGCCCGGAGCCGGGCGCGGCCAGCGCGGTGATCGTCTCGCCGTCGATGATGACGTCCATGGCGGTGGCGCCCGCGGGGCCCACCACCTGGCCGCCTGCGATGAGGGTGCGCATCACGGCCTCCCGTCAGGCCTGCGCCAGCGGCCCGTACTGGTCGGGCCGGCGGTCACGGTAGAACTGCCACAGGTCCCTGACCTCCTGCAGCACGCCCATGTCCAGGTCGCGGACGATGACCTCGTCCTCCTTGTCGCCGGCCGCGTCACCGACCAGCTGGCCGCGCGGGTCGGCGAAGTAGGTCTGGCCGTAGAAGTCGTTGTCGCCGAGCGGCTCGATGCCGACCCGGTTGATCGCGCCGACGAAGTACTCGTTGGCCACCGCGGCGGCGGGCTGCTCCAGCCGCCACAGGTACTGCGACAGGCCGCGGCTGGTGGCCGACGGGTTGAACACGATCCGCGCCCCGGCCAGGCCGAGCGCCCGCCAGCCCTCGGGGAAGTGCCGGTCGTAACAGATGTACACGCCGATCCGGCCCACCGCGGTGTCGAACACCGGGTAGCCCATGTTGCCGGGGCGGAAGTAGAACTTCTCCCAGAAACCCTTCACCTGCGGGATGTGCGTCTTGCGGTACTTGCCCAGGTAGCTGCCGTCGGCGTCGATCACCGCGGCGGTGTTGTAGTACACCCCGGCCTGCTCGGCCTCGTACATCGGCAGGACGAGCACCACCCCGTGCCGGGCGGCGACCTCCTTCATCAGCTCGGTGGTCGGCCCGTCAGGGATCTGCTCGGTGTAGGAGTAGTAGTCGGCGTCCTGCACCTGGCAGAAATACGGCCCGTAGAACAGCTCCTGCAGGCAGACGACCTGGGCCCCGGCCGATGCGGCGGTGGCGATGTGCTGCACCGCGTTGCTGATCATCGACTCTTTATCGCCGGACCAGGCCTGCTGAACCAGCGCGGCCTTGATGATCTCGGACATGAGCACGCCTCCCTGTCACCAATACGACGGGCGGCGCAGTCGCGGTCGGGGCGAACCGGGACCGCGCAGCCGCCGGGTACGAAGCCGATACCCAGTCTTCCCTCTGGTGTAGCCCGGTTACCAGGCTTCCGGCGCTACTGGTTGACGGTCGGCTGGACCGTCCAGTGCTGCCCGTCCCAGCCCAGGGCCAGGGTGTGCGGGGTGACGTTGCTCCGGGACCGGCTGAACCGGTAGCCGACCGCCTCGCACAGGCTCGGCGTCACGCAGGACACGTGGGCCAGCGCGCTGCCGCTCCGCGGCGCGGCGGTGACCGGGGTGATCTGCGCCGACCAGCGCGTGCCGTCCCAGGCCTCGATCAGCGACTGGGTGCCCAGAGCCCCGGCCGCGAAGCAGCGGCCGGGCGCCGGGCAGGTCACCCCGAACAGCGTCGCGTTGAGCTTGCCCGCGCTCGGCTGGGTCTGCCAGGCGCCGTTGGACCAGACCTCGGCGAAGGCCCGGCTGCCGGGCGTCAGCGTGGTGCCGACCGCCTCGCACCGGGTCCGGCTGATGCAGGACACGCTCTCGAACAGGGTCAGCACCTCGCCCTTGAGGTTGCGCGCGTTCTGCACGGTCCACCGGCCGCCCGACCAGTGGGCCGAGTAGGCCTGCGACTTGCCGTCCGCCCGGGTGTAGTTGCCCACGGCCAGGCAGTCCGTGGTGGCCGCGCAGGACACGCCGGCCAGCTCGGCGTCGTGGCCGCCCGCCGGGGTGGGCACGGTGAGCCGGGTGAGCTTGCTGCCGTCCCAGCGGTAGGCGGTGGCGTGCGAGGGGAACACCTCGCCCTTGCTGGTGTGCCGCACCGTGCCGGCCTCGCCGGTCAGCATGCAGAACGTGGCCGTCCGGCAGGACACGTCCTCCAGCGCGGACCAGGTGCTGCCGGTGGGGTTACCGGTGGACAGCTTGGTCCAGGTGCCGTCCCAGACCTCGGCCAGCTGGGCCGGGGACCGGATATTCGAGTAGTGCTCACCGGCCATCAGGCAGACCGGCCGGAGCTTGTCCGGGGCCACGCAGGACACCTCGACCGGCAGGTTGACCGTGTTCCTGGTGCTCGCGTCGGGGACCGTGCCAAGCCCGGCCCACGGGCTGCCCTGCTGCCAGTTCAGGGCCAGCGGCTGGACCGTCGAGCCGTCCAGGAAGAAGCCGACCGCCACGCAGTTCGCGGTGGCCGCGGACCCGTTGTCCAGCGGCGTGCACGACACGCCGTTCAGCTTGTCGTTGAGCGAGACCGCGGCCGGGCTGACCGGCCGCGGCGGCCCGGTGAGCGCGAGCCGGCTGGCCAGCGCCGCCCCGGCCGGCCCGGCAGCGGCCGCCCGCGCCCGGCCCGCGTGGGCGCCGTGAACCGACCCCGGGTGAACCAGGCCGGCCCCGGCCGGGACCGCGCTGGCCAGCAGAACCCCGAACAGGACAGTCCCGCCTGCCGAAACAGCCCGTACCCCCCGCATCCGCCGCCTCCCGTGAGCGAGCTCGTGCGCCGGCCGGCCACCGCCCGCCGCAGACCGGATCCTGCCCGCATCCATGGCCGGTAGATTGACCGCCATGCCTGGCCAGGAACCCTTGCCCCCGACCATACCGGCGAAACCTCGATGGGCGCCCGGATCGTCCCGTTCGGCGCGGCGCCTGACGGCCGTGGCCGTGGCCGTGGCCGCGACGGTCACGCTGGCCGCCTGCTCGGGCCTGGCGGCGGGCTCCAATGGGGGCACCGGCGGTGGCGACGGCGTCACCCAGCCCGGGGACTCACCGGCGGCCGGCGGCGGCCAGCCCGCGCACCGGCACAAGCACCGCGGATCGGTGACGATCACCGCGGTCGGCGACACGATGCTGGGCAGCACCCCGGCCCTGCCGCCGGATCCGGCCACGTTCTTCGACGAGGTCAAGCCCCAGCTGACCGGCAAGGCGCAGATCGTATTCGGCAACCTGGAGGGCACGCTCACCACCGCGTCCGGCAGCAAGTGCGGCGGTGCCAACGGCGGCAGCTGCTTCGCCTTCCGCGACCCGCCGTCCTGGGCGAAGTACTACCGGCAGGCCGGCTTCACCGTGCTGAACGACGCCAACAACCACTCGTTCGACTTCGGCCCGGCCGGGCAGCACCAGACCGTGCGGGCGATCCACGCCGCCGGGATGGCGCAGACCGGCCTGCCCGGCGAGATCACCGTGGTCCGGGCGCACCGGATCAAGGTCGCGTTCGTGGCGTTCGCGCCGTACGACTGGTCGGCCAAGCTGACCGACGTTCCGGCCGCCCGGGCCCTGATCGAGCAGGCCGCCACGAAGGCCCCGGTCGTCGTGGTCTACATGCACGCCGGCGGTGAGGGCTCGGACGCCGACCACGTCACCGGCAAGGAGGAGATCTTCCTCGGCGAGGACCGCGGCAATCCGCAGGCCTTCGCGAAGATGGCCATCGACGCCGGGGCCAGCCTGGTGATCGCCAGCGGCCCGCACGTGCTGCGCGGCATGGAGTTCTACCGCCGCCACCTGATCGCCTACAGCCTGGGCAACTTCGCCGGCTACGGCAACTTCGCCACCGAGGGCGTACTGAACCTGAGCGCGATCCTGCGGGTCCGGCTGTCCGCCACCGGCAAGTTCGAGCGGGCCCACCTGTTCCCCGTCCAGTTCGCCGGCCAGGGCCAGCCCGTCCCCGGCGGCGACACTGTCTCGTTCGTGTCCCGGCTGTCCGCCGAGGACTTCGGCCCGCACGCGGCCCGCTTCTCCCGCACCGGCCGCATCACCCCGCCCTAACCCGCCGCCTGCCCAGGCGGCAGGCAGGGCCCGGGCCGGTCAGGAGCCGGGCACGGTAGCGCTCTCGGCGATGCGGCGGCGGTGGTAGCGCAACCACAGGAACAGCAGGACCAGCGGAATGATCAGGCCGCCGATGCCGAACGCGAGGAACTCGGGCAGCCCCTCCACGTGGTCCACCAGCCACCGGAAGTTCTGCCCGAAGAACCCGGTGATGAAGGTCAGCGGCAGGAACACCGTGGCCAGGATGGTGAGCTGCTCGATCGTCGCGTTCTGCCGGATGTTGACCCGGGTCTGCTCCACGGTGATCACCGCCATGTTGGCCTCGAGCACCGAGCCCAGCGTGTCCCGCTGCGCGGCCACCTCCTCGTTCACCAGCAGCAGGTTGTCGCTCACGTCGTGCAGGAATGGCTTGAGCTCGCCGGGCACCATCCGCTCCACCGAGGAGACCACGGCCAGCAGCGGGTGCACCGCCCGGTAGAAGTCGGTGGCCTCCCGGCGCAGCGAGTAGATCCGCTCGGTCGGCGCCACCGCGCCGGAGAACACAGTCGCCTCGATCTGGTCGATGTCCCGCTCGACCTCGGTGACCACCGGGGCGTAGCCGTCCACCACCACGTCCAGGATGGCCCAGAGCGCCGACGCGCTCCCCGCCGTTTCCATCAGCTCCGGCCGGTTCTCCAGCCGCTGCCGGGCCTCGCGCAGTTCGCTGGCCGCGCCGCGGCGCACGGTGATGATGAAGGTGGGCGACAGGAACACGCTGATCGTGCCGAAGTCGACCTCCTCTTCCTCGTCGTCGTACCGTGCCGTGCGCAGGATGACCAGCCGCACGTTGCCCGAGTAGCTGTCCATCTTCGGCCGCCGGTGCGCGGTCAGCGCGTCCTCCACGGCCAGCTCGTGCAGCCCGAATGCCTCGCGGACCTCCTTCAGCTCAGCGATCCCCGGCTCGAACAGGCCCAGCCAGACGAACCCGCCGCTGTGGCTGCGCGCCGCCGCGTCCTCGATGGATGCCGGGTCCTGGGTGCTCCGGCGGCCGCCCTGGTAGTGAGCACAGTCAACGATCATCGTGAGCAACTCCCTGTCGATCCGTCAGGCACGGGACCATCATGATCGCCGTGCGATGATCGGTCCATGGATGCCGCGCCGCACCGGGTGGCCCTGGTGACCGGCAGCTCCCGGGGTCTCGGCCGGGTTATCGCGGAGCGGCTGGCCGCGGACGGCCTGGCCGTCGCGGTGAACGGCCTGCACGGCGACGGCGACGCGGACCGCGTGGTGGCCGGGATCCGCGCCATGGGCGGCACCGCGGCCGCGTTCCCCGCCGATGTTACCGACGAGCAGCAGGCGGCCGCGCTGGTCGCGGCGGTGGAGGCCGGGCTCGGCCCGGTGGGCGTCCTGGTCCTCAACGCTACCGGCCCGCAGCCCGAGGCCCCGCTGGACGAGGTGGGCTGGGATGCGCACCTGGACCAGCTGGTGTTCTTCGTCAAGAGCCCGGTCCTGCTCGGCCGGGCGGTGCTGCCCGGCATGCGGGCCCGCCGCAGCGGCCGGATCATCCAGATCGACTCGGAGGTGGCCGACCGGCCGCCGCCCGGCCGGTCGGCCTACGTCACCGCCAAGAACGCCCAGATCGGCCTGACCCGCGCCTGGGCCCGCGAGCTCGCGCCGTACGGCATCACGGTGAACGCGGTCGCCCCCGGGTTCATCCCGGTCGAGCGGCACGCGGCCGTCCCGCCCGCGGAGATCGCTGCCTACCTGGCCACGGTGCCGGCCGGCCGGATGGGCACCCCGCAGGACGTCGCCTACGCGGTCAGCGTGCTGGCCGCGCCGCAGGCCGGGTTCCTCACCGGCCAGCGCCTGGTCGTCGACGGCGGCCGCAGCCTCGGCAGCTGACCGGCTCAGGCGCCGAGCCCCAGGATCCGCTCGGCGTTACCGCGCAGCACCTGGCTGGCCACATCCTCGGGCAGGCCGAGGTCGTCGAACTCGGCCAGGCAGCGCTCCGGGGTGATGAACGGGAAGTCGCTGCCCCACAGGAACTGACCGGACAGCCGGCCCCGCAGCTCGCGGATGACCTCGGCCGGGATCCGCCGCGGCGACCAGCCGGAGATGTCGATGTACACGTTGGTCTTGTGCAGCGCGATAGCGGCCAGCTCGGTGTGCCAGGGATAGCCGAAGTGCGCGGCGACCACGGTCAGGTCCGGGAACGCGGCAGCCACCGGGTCCAGCTTGAGCGGGTGCGCGTAGTCCAGCCGCACACCCTGGCCGCCGGGCTGGCGGGCGCCGATGCCGCTGGTCCCGGTGTGGAACAGGGCGAGCAGCCCGTGATCCCGGCAGGCCTCGAAAACCGGCCAGTAGGCCGGGTCGTCCGGGGCGAACGCCTGCAGCGACGGGTGGAACTTGACCCCGCGCAGGCCCAGCGCGGCGATGTTCGCCACCTCGGCGACCGCGGCCGCGCCCTTGTGCGGGTCGACCGAGCCGAGCCCGGTGAACACCCCCGGGTAATCCCGGCAGGCCGCGGCCACGGTCTCGTTCGGCACCCGGGGCCGGCCGGTCGCGGTTTCCGCGTCCCAGGCCAGCAGCACCGCCCGCACGCCAAGCCCCTCGTACCGCTCCGCGAGCTGGCTCAGCGGCTGGCGCTCGACGGGCGTGCGGAAATAGGCCTCGGCCGCTTCGGTGTACCCGGCCAGGCTGCCGTCCAGCCAGTCCGGCGTGGGCAGGTGAACGTGGAAATCTACAGCGCGCAGCGACACGCGATCATCGTAACGGCGCCACCCCACCGGGGTTCCAGCCCTGGGTCAACTGAGCCCGAGTCAGCCAGCTGGGCTGGCTAAAGGCTGTTGACGAAGGTGGAGAGCGAGTTCCCGGCCCCTTGCAGCCAGCCGAACACGGAATGGACGAAGTGCGCCGCCCCGGCGGGCTGGGTCGCCAGGTAGTAGACCACGAAGATGATCCCGGCCCAGCTCAGGGCCTTCTTGAGGTTCACTGGCCCGCCCTTCCTCTGGCCCGTCGATAGTGAGTTACCGCAGATATTGCCAGCCTAACCCCGCAGCATTGGCCGGACCTGCTTTCAGCCCGGTGCGTTCTCCGGCAATCGCTCCCTTAGCCGCCCAGTGCGCTCGGTCCGCCACGAAACGCCCTGCGCCTCGTCCAGCGTCCTGGCCAGCTGAGACAGCTCCGGCAGCAGGCCCCTGAGCAGGCCAAAGTCGTCGCTGCCCGCCGCCGTCCAGGCCATCGAGTCCAGCGCGTGGTAGACCCGGGCCCGGCCGCCGGCCCGCCGGGCCGCGGCCAGGTGCCGCTCCGCGGCGGCTTGCGCGCCGGCCCAGTCCTGGGCCCGGCGCAGCACGAAGCACTGGGCGTCCAGTGCGGTGGTCATCGCGTCGTCGCCGCACAGCTCGGCAATCTCGACGGCCCCGGCCGCGGCCCGGGCGGCATCGGCGGGACGGCCGTCGTCGACCGCGTTGTAGGCCAGCCACACGTGCGCGGTCACCTGGTCCAGCCGCGGCGAGTCCGGGTCGTCGAGCACCGCCTGCAGGTAGCCCTCGGCCTCCTGGTGGCGGCCCGCCTCGGACAGCAGCCGGCCCACCGACCAGCGGTACACGCTGAGGCTGAACCCGGGGATCCCGGGCGCGTACCGGGCCAGCGCCTCCTGCGCGCAGGCCAGCGCCTGCTCCCGGTCACCCAGCGCCCGGTGGATGTCGGACCGCTCGGACAGCACCCCCGACCGCCAGTGCCCGTGCCCGGTGCTGATCAGCCAGCGCTCGGCGGTGTCCAGCATGGCCAGCAGCTCGCGCAGGTCGGCCCGGGCGTCGGTGCGGGCCGACGTGACCCAGTACATGTAGGCCCGGGCGATGGTGGCCGCCGCCGCCTCGGTGCTGAGCGCCGCACGCGTTCCCGGGTCCTCGGCCATGGCCAGGATCCGGGTACAGCACACCAGCGCCCCGGTGTAATCGCCGGCCATCCGCAGCGCCAGCTGCTGCTGGGCGATCGCCCGGACCAGCAGCACCGCGTCGCCGAGCTGCTCGGCCCCGGCCACGGCCCGGTCGGCGGCGTCCTGCGCGGTCCGGTAGCGGCTTTCCTCGGTGGCCGTGCGGGACTCGGTGATCAGCAGCTCGACCGCGGCGTGGCCGGCCGGGCGCTGGCCGCCTGGGCCCGCGGTGGCCACGGTCATCGCTCCGCGAGCGACAGCAGCAGCGCGATGACCTGGTTCTGCTGGGCCACCATTGTCTGCACGGTGTCCACCGGCAGCGACCGGGCCAGCAGCATCAGCGCGTTGTTGTACAGCGCGACCAGCGCGTGCTTGCTCACCTCGTCGGCCAGGTCGTGCCGGGCGGCGAGCTTCCTGATCGTCGGGTTGCCCGCGTTCAGGTGCAGGGTCAGCTGCTCGGGCTCCTCCTCGAGGAAGCCCTGGACCAGGCTGCGCAGGTAAGCGGGGACCGCCAGGTGGCTGGCCACCTGGGCCATCTCCCGGCGGTTGCGGCTGTCCCTCGTCTCGGTCAGCACGGCGGGCAGCTCCTCGGGCAGGAACTTGCTGACCCGGGCCACGAACTGGCGGGCGGGCAGCAGGTCTGCGCAGGCCCGCTCGAGGTCGGCGAACCAGGCCCGCTCCTCCGGCGGCAGCGGCTCGAAGATGGCCTGCGAGCCGGCCAGGTCCATCCGGGTCAGCCGGACCCGCTGCGGCCAGGTCCGCGCGTACTTCTCCAGGAACCGCTCGGCGAACGGCTCGTCGCAGTTGAGCACCCGGATGCCGCGGGCGCTGGCCAGCAGGAAGAACTGGTTCGCCGACCCGCGCTCGGTGATGTAGTGGATGGTCCGCGAGCCGTCCGGGCGCTCCGGCGCGGTCAGCAGGTACTCGCCGATCGTGACCGGTCCCTGGTCGCTTTCCAGCGGCATCAGGTTGGCCACCGCGCGGAAGAACTCCTCGTGCTCGTCCTGCACGGACATGGCCAGCACGTGGTAGGAGTGCCAGCGCATGATGTCGATGAACCGGTCGCGCTGGCGCAGCGACAGCTCGGTCAGCTCCAGGACGATCCGCTGCCCGAGCACCTTCTGCGCGGCGGCCAGCGCGCCGTTGCGCATCACGTTGTCCCGCGCGGCGTTCGGGGTCAGCTCGTTGCACTCGATCACGCCCTGCAGGAACCGGGCCCAGGAGGGCAGCACCTCCCGGTTGGCCGCGCCGATGAACATCCGGCTGACGTACACGTCCACGGTGCCCCGGGCGTTGACGTCGGGCACATGCCGGTCGGTGATGGCCAGCACGCCGCGGACCCGGCCGGTGCCCTCGCCCCCCGGCCGCTCCGCGTCCGGCCACCGGAAGCTCTCGTCCACCGCGAACACGTGCAGCGCGTGCTCGTCGGCGAACTTCCGGCTCCAGAAGTCCCGGTAGGCCAGGTCCCGGTCGTTCTCAGTGGGGTACTTGCGGTGCCACGGGGCGTGCACCGCGTTGGCCGGGTCGCCGTCGTCGTTGACGTAGACGGGCATGCCGATGAAGTCGGCGTAGGTCCGGATGATCGACTCCAGCCGCCCGCGCTCCAGGTAGCGACTGTGCGCCGGGCTGACCTGCAGCGTTACCGTGGTCCCCAGCTGGGCCCGGTCGGCCGGCTCGACCTGGTAGTTCCGCCCGCCGGTGCTCTGCCAGGCCAGGGCGCCGTGCCCGGCCGCCTTGGTCACCACGGTCACCCGCTCGGCCACGATGAACGCGCTGAGCAGGCCGATGCCGAACTGGCCGATGAGCTCCACGGTGCGGGTCCGGTCCGCGGCGGCGATCCGCTGCCGCAGCTCGTTGGTGCCGGACCGGCCGATGGTGGACAGGTAGCCGTCGATCTCGTCCCGGGTCAGCCCGGAGCCGTTGTCATGGATCCGGATCTGCTGCGCGTCCGGGTCGGCGACCACCTGGATCCGCGGTGCCGGCGGGTCCGGCTCACCCCGCTCGGCGGCCAGCTCGGCCCGCCGGGTAATCGAGTCGTGCGCGTTCTGGATCATCTCGCGCAGGAACACATCAGGGTCGGCGTACAGGTTCTGCGCCAGCAGCTGGATCAGGCCCTCAAGCTGGATCTGGAACGTCCGTTCCTCGGCCATCGGTCACCTTTCCCGGCTGTCGCACCGGCCGTCCCGGTATGCAGTTTCCGTCAGTGTAGGGGACGATCTGGGCCGGTCCCTGGCGTCACCGGGGAGTTCCCTTCCGGCCCGGCACGCGGGCCGTCCGGCCGGGCCGGAATGGGCCGCGCAGCGGCCGGTGTTGCCTTCCGTATGCCATCCGTAGTGACCGCCACCGCCTACGGCGGGCCCGAGGTTCTTACCGTCGCCGACCAGGCCGCCGGCCCGCTGGGACCGGGCGAGGCCCGGGTGGCGGTGCGGGCCGCGGGCGTGAACCCCATCGACTGGAAGGCCTACAGCGGCACGTTCGGCAGTGACCCGGCGGCGCTGCCGATGCGGCTCGGCGCGGAGGCCGCCGGGACCGTCACCGAGGTGGGCCGGGGGACGGCCGGCCCGGCCGGGCCGCTGCGCCCCGGCGACGATGTGATCGCCTACCGCGCATCCGGCGCGTATGCGGCCGAGCTGGTGCTGCCGGGCAGCGCACTGGTGCCCAAGCCGGCCGCGCTGGACTGGGCCCAGGCAGCCTGCCTGCTGGCGACCGGGGTGACCGCGTGGCACGTGCTGGCCGCGACCGGGGTGCGGGCCGGCGACACGGTGCTGCTGCACGGCGGCTCCGGCGGGGTGGGCACGATCGCGGTCCAGCTGGCCGCGGCCCGCGGCGCGACCGTGCTGGCCACCGCCAGCCCGGCCCGGCACGAGTTCCTCCGCGGGCTCGGCGCGATACCGGTGGCCTACGGTCCCGGCCTGGCCGGCCGGGTCCGCGCCGCCGCGCCCGGCGGGGTCACCGCCGCGGCCGACCTGATCGGCACCGACGAGGCCATCGACGTGTCGCTGGAACTGGTCGCCGACCGGGCCAGGATCGCCACCATCGCCGGGTTTGCCCGCGGCTTCGCGGAGAAGATCAAGGTCCTCGGCGGTGCGCCGGGAGCCGACCCGGGAACCCAGATCAGGGACGCGGCCCGGCTAGAGCTGACCCGGCTGGCCGCGGACGGCGCGGTGCGCGTGTTCGTCGCCGCGGCCTACCCGCTCACCGCGGTGGCCGACGCGCACCGGGCGAGCATGACCGGTCACGCCGGCGGGAAGCTCGCGCTGATCGTCTGACCTGGCGGCCGTCCTGGGGCCATCCTGGGCAGGCCCGGAGCGGGCGGGGGAGGGTGGCCTGACTACGGACCGGGAGGCTGGCGCCCTCGCATAACGGGCCCCGCGCCGGGCAGGCTGGCCGCATGACCGTCCCGTTCTTCAGCAGTACCACCGAACCCGCGGCCTCCCGCGCCGAGGTGTTCCTGCGCTACCTGGAGTACTTCCGGTCCCAGCTGGTGGCCCGGCTGACCGGGCTGCCCGGGGTAGCGCTGCGCACGAGCCGGCTGGCGTCCGGCTGGACACCCATCGAACTGCTGAACCACCTGATCCACGTGGAGCGGCGCTGGCTGGAGTGGGGGTTCGAGGGCCGCGACGTCGGCGACCCGTGGGCCGACGAGCGCGACGGCCGCTGGTACGTGCCGGACGAGATCACCCTGGACGAGCTGCTTGCCGGGCTGGACGCGCAGGCCGGCCGGACCGCGGCCATCGTCGGCGCGCACGACCTGGCCGATGTGGGCCAGCCGGGCGAGCGGTGGGGCGGCAAGGACCCGGCCACGCTGGAACGGGTGCTCTTCCACGTGCTCCAGGAGTACGCGCGGCACCTGGGCCACCTGGACATCGTCAGCGAGCTGGCCGGCGGCCCTGTCGGCGAATAGCCCGGTGACGGGGGGTGCGGGGAGGGGGGAGCAGGTGGCAGGAGATGCCGGGACCCGGCGGGGGGCGTACCGGGCGCTGGCGGCCAACCGGGCGCTGGCCCGGGTGGTGGCCGGGTACGCGCTGTTCGTCCTGACCGAGTACGCGGTGTGGATCGCCATGCTGGTGTACGCCTACGCCCGCGGCGGCGCCACCATCGCCGGGCTGATCGCGCTGGCCCAGCTCGTCCCCGCGGCCGTGGCCGCCCCGCTGGCCGCGGCCGCCGCGGACCGCCGGTCCCCGGTGGTCCTGCTGGCCGGCGGCTACCTGGCGCAGGCCGCCGGGATGGCGCTGGCCGCGGCGGCCATCGCGGCCGGGCTCACCCCCGTGGCCTACGCCGGCGCCGTGCTGGCCGCCACCGCGGTCACCGCCACGCGGCCGGCCCAGGCCTCGCTGATCCCCGCGGTGTCGGTGTCCCCGGACCAGCTGACCGCGGCCAACGTGGTGGCGGGCTCGGTGGAGGCGGCCGGGATCACCGCGGCGGGCCTGCTGGCCGGCGGGCTGATCTGGGCGGGCGGGGCGGGCCTGGTGTTCGCGGTCTGCGCCGTGCTGGCGGTGGCCGCCGCGGCGCTGGTCGCCCGGCTGCGGGTGCCGCCGGTGCGGGCGGCGGGCGAGGAGCAGCCGGGCGTGCTGGCCAGCCTGGGCGAGTGCCTCCGGCTCGCCGCCCGGCGGCCGGCCCTGCGGCTCATGCTGGCCCTGCTGACCGCCGGGTCGGTCCTCGTCGGTGCGCTTGACCTGCTGTTCGTCATCCTGGCGGTGACGGTGCTCGGCCGGTCCCAGGCCTGGGCCGGCTACCTCAACTCGTTCTACGGGGCCGGCGCGATCCTGGCCGTCGCCGCCGGGGTGCTGCTCACCGGCCGCCGCCTCGGCGGCCCGATCCTGGCCGCGGCCCTGCTGCTGTCCGCGGCGCTGGCCGTGCTCGCGGCCGGACCGGGGCTGGCCGGCACGGTGGCGCTGCTGGCCCTGGTGGGCGCCAGCCGGGAGGTGCTCGACGTGGCCAGCCGGACGCTGCTGCAGCGCTCGGTCCCGGCCCAGCTCGTCGGCCAGGTGTTCGGCGTGCTCGAGGGCCTCACGATGGCCGGGCTGGCCGCGGGCGCGCTCCTGGTCCCGGCGCTGGTCCGGGCGGGCGGCAGCCGGGCCGCGCTGCTCGGCGTGGCCGCGGTGCTGCCGCTGGCCGCGATAGCCGGCGGCCGGGCCCTCTTCAGCCTGGACGCGGGCACCCCGGTGCCGCTCGTGCAGATCACGCTGCTGCGCTCGCTGCCGCTGTTCGCCGAGCTGCCGGTGCCCGCCATCGAGGGGCTGGCCACGGCGCTCGAGCCGGTGCCGCTGGCCGCCGGGACCACGCTGATCCGGCAGGGCGACCCGGGCGACGCGTACTACGCGATCGCGGCCGGGGAGCTGGACGTGTCCCAGGACGGGGAGTTCCTGCGCCGCTGCGGCCGCGGCGAGGGGGTGGGCGAGATCGCGCTGCTCCGTGACATCCCGCGCACGGCCACCGTGACCGCGCGCACCGACGCCACGGTCTACGCCCTGGGCCGCGAGCCGTTCCTGGCCGCGGTCCTCGGCCACGCCGCCACCCGCCGCGAGGCCGCCAGGATCGCCGACGCCCGGCTAGCCACCGACCCGGGCCCTCATTTACCGCGCGGCAAGGACCTCAGGTCGGCCAGCACCTGCCCGTGCGCGCCGTAGAGGGTCAGCCTGGTCATCCTGACTCCCTCGCGGACTCCCACCGCGATGTACTCCCGGCCGCGCACCACGGCGGGCACGAGCCGGGTTACCTGTCCGTCGGACAGGTGCGCCCGCAGGTAGGCGGTGCCGGCGCGGACGGTTCCCATGAACCAGACCAGGGTGCCCCCGGGCCTGGCGAAGGGCACGGAGGTCAGTGCGGCGTGACGTCGGCCTGCTGGGCCACCTGTTCTGACCCGGATCGCCGGGCTCACGCGGCTACCCGGGCGGCCCGGCCGTCCAGCGGCGCTGCGAACCGTCGTAGTCCACCAGCCGCCAGGCCAGCGCGGACCGCGGCCGCACCGCCCAGACGACATCGAAGTCCGGGTCGCTGGCGGGCAGGAACTGCTGGTCCTCCGGCCAGGTGTACTTCGCCGACAGCGCGGCCACCATCCCGGGGACGTCGGCAGGAACGCCGAGGTCCGCTACGGTGCCGTGCACGATCAGCACGTCCTCGCCGCTTCCTAGGTGCACCACCACCCGCGGGTTCGCGGCCAGGTTCCTGGCCTTGGCGGTCCGCCGTTCGGAGTACAGGTACAGCGTCCCGTCGTGCACCGTCCCCCACACCGGCGCCGCGTGCGGCGCCCCGGACGGCGTCACCGTGCCCAGCCAGTAGGTCCGCGCCCCGGCCAGCCGGGCCGCCACCTCAGCCCAGGTCATCGCCCCCTCTGCCATCGCCCGATGATCGCACGGTTTCCAGGGCGGCCGGCCCGCGGTGGTTGACTAACCGCATGCCTTCTGCGCGGGACGGCGGGGCCGGGGATTTCACCACCCGGCCGCTGACCGAGGGGCGCGACATGGTCTCGTACTCGATGATCCGCTCCGGCCGGAAAGACGGCTAGCCGTCCGCCAGGTCGCTGAACAGGGTGAGCTGCAGGCCGGCGGGCCCGTCCAGCCGGGCGTTCAGCGAGTTCCACGGTGTGCGGATGGGCCCAGCCAGCACCGTCGCGCCGCCGTCCGCGGCCGTCTGCGCCGCGGCCGCGCTGTCCCGGACGCCGAAGGCCACCCGGATGTGCCCGGCCACCCGCCGGCCCACCTCGACTTCGTCGATATAGGCCGCGTGCGGCGGGTCGGCCAGTTCCAGCGTGGCCCGGCCCGCATCCAGGATCGTCACCCGCCCGCCGGGCGAGCTGAACGCCGCGCGCTCGGTCAGGCCCAGCACGTCCCGGTAGAACCGCAGCGCCTCGTCGTAGTCCGCCGCGGTCACCACCAGCCGCAGTTCGCTGACCTCCGGGCGATCCGTCATGCTTCCTCCTTCATCCGGCTCCTTCATCCGGCACCTTCATCCGGCCGGGGCGGCGGCCTACGGTGGGGCAGGCGGCCCGGGAAGGAGACCACGATGGCAGATCAGGCTCGCCGGGGGCGGTGTGGCTGAGCCGCCGGAGGTCCGGCTGCCCGGCGGGAACCTGGGCGGCGCGGTCCGGGCCGGGGACACGGTGCACCGCGCGGCGGGCCCGTGGACCCCGGCGGTGCACGCCCTGCTCGGCTACCTGGCGCCGCGGCTGCCGCACATCCCGCGCGTGCTCGGCTTCGACACCCGCGGCCGCGAGGTACTGAGCTACCTGCCCGGGCAGGTCCCCGGGGACGGGCCGGCGGTGCTGAGCCTGGCCCAGCTCACCGAGCTGGCCCGGTGGGCCAGGCAGTTCCACGACGCGGTGGCCGGGTTCTGGCACCCAGGGCCGTGGCGGTTTCCCGCGGTGGCCGGCGCCACCCTGATCGGGCACAACGACATCGCCCCCTACAACGCCTGCTTCGACGGGGACCGGCTGGCCGGTGTTTTCGACTGGGACATGGCCGGGCCCAGCACGCCGCTGATGGAGCTGGCCTTCATGGCCTGGAATTGCGTGCCGCTGTGGCGGGACACCGGCCCGGAGACCGCCGCGGCGCGGCTGACCGTACTGGCTGAAGGCTACGGCGGCCTGCCCGCCCGGCAGATCCTGAGCACCGTGCCGGAGCGGATCCGGCTGCTGCTCGATCACATCCCGGTCGCGGCCGCGGCGGGCGACGCAAGCATGGCGGCGCTGATGGCCACCGGTGAGCCGGGCTGTTCCGGCCGCGCCCTGGACGGCCTGCTCACCCGGATGCCGGGGATCGCCGCCCAGCTGGGCTGACCTGCCCGGCTCCGGTCAGCGCGGCGAGGCCCTGACCGGGCGGCCGGGGAGGACGGCCGGGTCCAGCTGGCCGTCCCTGACCACGAAGGACCCATTGACCAGGACGTGCCTGATGCCGGTCGACGGCCGGGTGCTGTCGGTGTAGGTGGCCTGGTCGGTGACTGTGGCCGGGTCGAACACCACCAGGTCGGCGTCCGCGCCGGGCTGCACCCGGCCCTTGCGGCGGAGCGCCGGGACCCGGTCCTGCAGCAGCCGGGCGGGCAGCAGGCTGCACTTGGCCACCGCCTCGGGGAGGCCGACCGGGCCGCCGCCGGCGGTGAGCAGGCGCAGCGCCCGGCAGAACGTGCCGGCCGTCCGCGGGTGGGTGAACGCGCCCCGGGGCAGCGGCCAGGTCATCGGGTCCGGCTCGGTCCCGGTCCAGGTCAGCGGCATGGCGTCGCTGGCCACGATCCCGCCGGGGAAGGCCAGCGAGCGCATCAGCAGCCGCCGGTCGGCCGGGTCGGCCTCGTCCAGCTGCTCGATGATGACCAGCCCGCCCGGGTCGGCGCGGCGCAGCTCCCGCAGCCGGGCCTGGTCCGCGACCCGCTCCCCGGTCGGCGCGTAGACCAGCGACGACGGGGTCAGCCCGCGCTCGGGGAGACGCTCGGGGGACAGGAACGCGGCGCCGATGCCGGTCATCCCCGACCCGTACGGGTAGGCCTCGGTGGTGACCCGCGAGCCGGCCTGCTGGGCCGCTTCGACCAGGGCGAGCACGCGGTCGATGTGCCGCAGCGACGTGCTGTTGATGTGGCAGTAGTGCATCTGCGCGCCGGTCTCCGCGGCCGCCCGGACGATCTCCCCGGGCCCGTCGATGAGCCCGTCCGGGACCAGCTCGATCAGGTCCCGTGCGTGCGTGAAGGCGGGCGCGCCGGCCGCCGCGGCCAGGCCCGCCACCCGGAGGTACTCGGCCGGGTCGGCGCCGGGCGCGTACCCGGCCAGCACCCCGATGCCCAGCGCGCCGTCGGCCAGGTCCGCCTCCAGCCGGGCCGCCAGCGCGCTGGTCTGCGCCGCGGTAGCCGCGCCCTGCCACTCCGGCCGGGCGATGTTGGCCAGGAACGTGGCCAGGCTGCCGTCCAGGCTGACCCCGGCCACCGCCTCCATCCGGGCCAGCGCCCAGGACGTGGCGAACCCGTAGTTGACCGGCCGGCCCTGCGCCGCCGCGCGGTCGTAGGCCGCCGCCACCGGCGTGACCCCGGCCTCCAGCTCCAGTGCGGTGGTCACCCCGTCCAGCGCCTGCAGCCGCAGCCCGGCGATGCCGTTCACGTGGCTGTGCAGGTCGATGAACCCGGCGGTGACGACCTGGCCGGCGGCGTCGAGCTCGGACCGGCCCGGCGGCAGCCCGGCCCCGACCGCGGTCACCCGGTCGCCGGTCACCGCCACGTCTGCCATTGCGTCGAGCCCGGACTCCGGGTCGATGACCCGGCCGCCGCGCAGGACCAGGTCCGCCGCGCCCGCCACGTCGTTAATCCGCCGTGCCCTGGCCCGCCGTGCCCTAGCCCGCCGTGCCCGGGCGCCGGTAACGGGGCGCCGGGTAGACCACGGTCTTCGGCTCGGTGAAGGCGTCCATCGGGTAGCGGCCGCCGACCCGGCCGCGGCCGCTGATGCTGCCCGCCCGGCCGCCGAACGGCAGGTGCGATTCCCACAGGTTGGTGGACGCGTTGATGTTCACCCACCCCGCCCGGCACCGCTCGGCGAAGGCCAGCCCGCGTTCCAGGTCGGCGGTGAACACCGCGGCGGTCAGCCCGTACGGCGAGGCGTTGGCCATCTCCAGCGCCTGCTCCGCGGAGGCCACCTCGACCACCGGCACCACCGGGCCGAAGGTCTCCTCCCGCTCGATCTCCATCCCCGGGGTGACCCCGTCCAGCACGGTCGGCTCGGCGTACAGCGCGGTCGGGAAGCCGGGGGAGCGGCGGCCGCCGCAGCACACCCGGGCCCCGGCGGCCACCGCGCCGGCCACGTGCCGGTCGAACTTGGCCGCGGTGGCCTCGTTGTTCAGCGGGCCCATCGTGGTCGCCGGGTGCAGCGGGTCGCCCAGGCGGATCCGGGCCGCGGTGGCCGCCACCACCGCCTCGGTGAACGCGGCGCGGACGCTGGCCGCCACCAGGAAGCGCTCGCCGGCCGTGCAGCTCTGCCCGGCGTTCTGGTACGCGGCCTCCAGCGAAGCCTCCGCGGCCAGCTCCAGGTCCGCGTCGGCCAGCACCACCATCGGGCCGTTCCCGCCCAGCTCCAGGATCTGCGCCTTGCCCGCGGCGCGGGCCGCCACCTTCCCGCCGGTCGGCACCGACCCGACGAAGCCGACACCCGCGACGCCGGGATGACCGACCAGCGCGTCGCCGACCACCGGGCCCGGGCCGGGCAGGAAGCTGAACACCCCGGGTGGCAGGCCGGCCCCGGCGATCACCTCGGCCAGCAGGCCGCTGCACGCCGAGGTGGTCGGCGCGGGCACCCAGACCACGGTGTTGCCCGCGGCCAGCGCGGGCGCGAACAGCTCGGCGCCCATCGTGTACGGCCAGTTCCACGGGCTGACCACGGCGACCACGCCGAGCGGCACCCGGCTGACCAGGACCCGGCGCTCCGCCGACACCGACGGCGGCAGGCCGCCGTCGTTCCGCTTGGCGTCGTCCCCGGCCATCCGGAAGTACAGGGCCAGCTCATCGACCTCGTCGTAGGCCTCGGCCAGCGGCTTGCCCTGGTCCTCCGTCAGCGCCCGGGCCAGCTCGTCACGGCGGGCCCGGATCCCCGTGACGACCGCGTCACAGCACGCCGCCCGGTCGAACGCGGAGGCCGCCGCCCAGCCGGGGAAGGCCGCCGCGGCGGTCCGCACCGCATCGTCCACGTCGGCCGGGCTGCCCAGCGACACCTGCGCGAACGCCTCGCCCGAGGACGGGCTGACCGCGGTGTCGGTGCCGCCGCCGCCCTTGCGCCACTCCCCGCCGACGTACATCAGCTGCTCACGCACGGGTACTCCCTTCGAGGACGGTTGGTCACGGGTCCGCGCACAGGCGGCCGAGCGCGGGCAGCGCCTCCGGCGGCATCCGGGACGCCGGCCCGGACACCGACAGCGCGGCCACGCACGCCCCGCCCGCCCCGAACACCGGCGCCGCCACCGCGATCAGGCCCTCCTCCAGCTCGCCCACCGCGGTCGCGTACCCGTTGCTCCGCACCGCGGCCAGTTCGGTGCGCAGCTCCGCCGGGCTGGTGATGGTCTGGGCCGTGTACCGCTCCAGATCCGCCGGAACCGCGATGGCCCGGTAGGCCATCAGCACCTTGCCGTTGGCCACCGCGTGCGGTTTGGTGCGCCGCCCGGTCCAGCCGGCCGAGCAGCTCAGGATGTAGCTGCTGGGGATCTCGGCCACGTTCAGGATGCCGTCCCCGGACGGCACGGCCAGGTTCACCGTCTCCCCGGTCCTGGCGGCGAGCTTCTCCATCGCGGCGTGCATCCTGGCGACAACGTCGAAGCTGCCCGCGGCCAGCGTGCCGAGCCGGATCAGCTCGGCGCCGAGCCGGTAGCGGCGGCCGCTGCGGGCCAGGAAGCCGGCCCGTTCCAGCGCGGCCGCCAGGCGGGACGCGGTGGACTTGTGCACCCCGAGGGACTCCGCCATCTCGGTCACGCCGATCTCGGTGCGGCTCTCGTCGAAGCTGCTGAGCAGGGCCAGGGCCCGCTCCGCCGACTGGTAGGTTGCAGCCGCAGCAACGTCGGGCTGGGTCACGCAACCAGGATGACGACGCCCGCCGCAGCCCGTCAACAGGGCGCTATTGTGGGCCTCGCGCCCCCTGGTGCCCTTCCCCAGGTGCCGTGCCCCGGGGCGAGGCCACGCCCGAGGAGCGACCGTGAGCACTCAGATACCGGACGGGCCCGCCGCCGCGGGGCCCGCGCACGACCCGCTGCCCGAGGCGCTGGCCCTGGCCCAGGGCGCCGCCGCCGCCGGGCTCGGCCTCAAACTGCTCGGCGGCCTGGCGGTCCGGGTCATCTGCCCGGGCTTCCCGCCCCGGCTGCGAGCCGGCCAGGACATCGACTTCGCCTGCCTGTCCAAGGGCCGCAAGGACGTCGTGGGCTACCTGGAGAGCGCCGGGTGCACCGCGGACCGCCGGTTCAACAACCTCAACGGCGACCGGCAGATGTACTTCACCGCGCCGTCCGGGCGGCCCATCGACGTCATGGTCGACCGCCTGACCATGTGCCACACGCTGGACTTCCGGCCCTCGTTCGGGCGGCTGCCGCACACCGTGGACGCGATCGACGTGCTGCTGTCCAAGCTCCAGATCGTCGAGCTGAACGAGAAGGATGTGCATGACACCCTGCACCTGCTGTCCGGCCTGCCGGTCGGCAGCAACGGAGCGGCCGGCGGCGGCCCGGCACTCGACACGGACCGGTTCGCCAAGCTGCTCGGCACGGACTGGGGCTGGTGGCGCACGGTGACCGGGAACCTGGCCAAGCTGCCCGGGCTGGCCGAGGCCAGCCCGCACCTGATCCCGCCGGATGCGCCCCACGACCCGGTAGCGCAGGCGGAGCAGCTGGCCGGGATCGCGGACGCCGCGCCCAAGTCGGTCAAGTGGAAGCTGCGGTCGAACGTGGGTGACCGGGTCCGCTGGTACGAGCTGCCTGAAGAGGTGGATCACTGAACCTGCCCCGCGGCGTCTCCGCTGGTACATATGCTTGACGCCCGGTTGCAGCGGGTGCTACACCGTTGCACAGAGAGCGCGGCAAAGGTGTGGTGGTCGCATGAGGGTCTTCTTCGCCACCGATATTCACGGCTCCGAGATCTGCTGGCGGAAGTTCCTTAACGCCGCCGCGTTCTACAAAGCCGACGTGGTGGTGCTCGGCGGTGACGTCACGGGGAAGGTGATGGTCCCCATCACCGCGTACACCGGGTACTGGCAGGCCACGGTGCGCGGCCAGGTCATCCGCATGGAAACCGAGACGGAGCTGGCGGAGATCCAGCGGAAGATCCGCAACACGGGGTCCTACCCGGCCCTCGTCACCCCGGACGAGCTGACCATGCTGAGCGCCGAGGAAGGCGCCATCGACCGCCGGTTCTCCCAGGAGATGGTCCACTCACTGGACCGGTGGATGGACATGGCCGACGGCAAGCTGGCCGGCCACGACATCCCGTGCATCCTCAACGGCGGCAACGACGACATCTGGGAGATCGACGACATCATCGACGCCGCCCCCAGCGTCAGCTTCGGCGAGGGCCGGATGCTCGACCTGGATGGCTTCCACCTGATCTCGATGGGCTGGGTCAACCCGACCCCGTGGGACACCTTCCGGGAGGAGCCGGAGGAGCAGCTCGCCACCAGGATCGAGGCAGTGGTCGGCCAGGTCCCGGACATGGAACGGGCCATCTTCAACTTCCACGCCCCGCCGTACGGCACCGGCCTGGACGAGGCCCCGCAGCTGGACGCGAACCTGCGGCCCACGCTGGGCGGCGCGGCGATGAAGCCGGTCGGCTCGACCGCGGTGCGGGACGCCATCAACAGGCACCAGCCGATGCTGTCCGTACACGGACACATCCACGAAAGCCGGGGCATTAAGCGGTTGGGCCGGACGCTGGCGATCAACCCTGGCAGCGTCTACGGGGACGGGGTGCTCCAGGGCGCCGTGCTGGAGCTGAACGCCAAAAAGGGCAAAGTCACAAAATATCTGCTGGTGAATGGCTAGTTGGGTTGGTTTCAGGTAAATTACGCGACCTGGCGGGTTGGCATCGAGCCTTGATATTCCCCGAGATGAGAGGCGAGCATGGCGGCTGAAACAGTCGGCGGCGAGACCCCGACACTCTTCCTGCGCAAAGCGACTGGTCTCGTCCGCGGCTGGTCGGTCCGGGACTCCATCATCTACGCGTGCCTGGCCACGAATTTCGTGACGCTGGGCATCTACGAGTTCACCTTCGCCGG
>DASVBE010000238.1:0-40399 GCA_036375995.1 Streptosporangiaceae bacterium
GCCCGCCGCGTGTGCCGCGTCCAGCGCCGAGGCGACCGCCGAGATGATCGCGGCCACTTGCGCGGCGGGCAGCTGGCGCTCGCGTTTCAGCAGGCCGTGGCAGTCCCCGCCGGCCACGTACCGCATCGCGATGTACAGCACACCCGCGGCCTCGCCGGCCTCGAAGACCGGGATGATGTGCGGGTCGTCGACCGCCGCCGCGGCCTGCGACTCCCGGATGAACCTCAGCCGGAACGACTCGTCCGAGGCCAGCATGGGGGCCAGCACCTTGACCGCGGCCTGCCGCTGCAGCCGCTCGTCGCGGGCCAGGAAAACCATTGACATACCGCCGGTGCCAATCTTTTTCTCCAGGCGGTAGCCAGAAATAACGGAGCCCGGCTCAAAACCCGCAGAAAAACTGCTCTCCGGGCCCGCGGAAAAGTCGTTCACAAGGTCCTCCGGTGCATGTCAGGGCCTATGGTAGCGACCTAAAACGGCACTCAGGACACGGCTCTTCCGTAGGTGACCAGAATGGTCCGGCCGGGCCGCCGGCGGCCCCTCGGTAAAGTGGTGCGGCACAAACCAGGTGAGCGTGCCGCCGGCGCTCAGGCGCGTATCGCGGACACCGACGTGCCGTCGCTGACGTAGACCGAGCCGGCCGCGACCACCGGTCCCTCGATGAACCGTGACCCGGCTTTCCACAGCAGCTGGCCGTCGGTGGCCCGCAGGGCGAGCAGGCCGCCGGACGGGTCCCCGGCGTAGACCACCGAATTGCTGGCCGCCGGGATGATCTGGGCGTCGACCGGCCGGCTCCACAGTTTCACCCGGTCCGCCGGCCGGAAGGCGATGATCGTTGCATCCTCGCGCGCCGAGTAGATCACCCCGCCCAGCACGGCAGGCAGGCCGTAGACCCGCTGCCCGGGCGACATCCACAGCCGGCGGCCGTCGCTGGCCCGCCAGGCCCACAGCCGGCCCGGCTGGCCCTGACCCGGACCCTGTACCTCGTAGGCGCAGATCACGCTGCCGTCGGTGGTAAGCAGGGCGCTGTCCGGGCCTGGCGTCTCCCACAGCAAGCCGCCGTCCGCCGCCCGGAGGGCCCGCAGCATCGACGGTGGCCGGGCGCTCGCCGCCATCAGGACGTAGAGGGACCCGCCGTGGGCCACCGGGTTGGACATCAGCGGCGCCTGGACGTTCCACCGTGGCGAGCCGTCGCTGCTGCTGAGGGCGGACAGCCTGGTGGTGCCGAAGTAGACGGAGCCTGGCGTGGTGGCCAGGCCGAAGGAGGCGGTGAACGGAGCGGTCCAGAGCGCGGATCCGTCACTGGGGCGCAGCGCGCGGAATGGTCTTGGCGCCTGCGGATCGAGGCCCACGTACACCGCCGAGGAGTGGGCTTCAATCCCGCCGATCGTCCCGCCGTGCATGGTGGCAATCCATCTCACCTGGCCGTTACTGGCGTTAAGGGCACGCACCTGGGAGCCGCCGCCGCCGGTGATAACGACCAGGTCCCCGTCGGCGGAGAGGATCGGAGCCGCGGCCGACGGCACCCGGGCCTGCCAGCGGAGCTCGTGACCGGACGCACGGGGTGGGCCGGACTGGTGGGCCGCGTTGCCGGAGCCGCGGAGGGCGGCCACCGTGGCCGCGGCCGCGCCGACCGCCACCACCGGTGCGGCCGCCAGCCCCGCCACCAGCAGGCCCCGGCGGCTGACCTGGCGGCCAGCTGGGATCGGCCCAGTGACGCCAGCCTGGGCCGCCGGAACCCGGCCGGGCTGGGTGACCGGCGCCCGGGCGGACCGGGCCAGTTCCTGGTCAGTCGCTGGGCTCCCCGTGCCCATGGCCGGAGCCGCCGTCACCGGGACCGGAGGGGAAGCAACCGGGCTAGCCGGAGCCGGAATGATCCCAGCCGGGGACGCCGGAGCCGGAGCCGGAATGATCCCAGCCGGGGAGGCCGGAGCCGGCCCGGCCGGAACCGCGGCGGGCGTCGCCAGGGCCGCAGCTGCCGATGGCGGCACTGATCCGGTGGCCGGCAGCCCCAGGCTCTGCCGCAGCGCCGTGGCAAACTCCTCGCAGCTGGCGTACCGCTCCGCTGGGTCCTTGGCCAGCGCCCTGGCCAGCACGGCATCAACTGCGGCGGGCAGGCCGGGCAGGCGCGACCGCAGCGAGGGCACCGGCTCGGACAGGTGCGCGTGGATGATCGCCACGCCCAGGCCGCGCGGGTACACCGGCTCGCCGCACAGCAGCTCGAAGGCCGTGCAGGCGAGCCCGTACTGGTCCGTCCGGCCGGTGACCGGATCACCCTGGATCTGCTCCGGCGCGGTGTAGTCGGGCGTGCCCACGAACTGCCCGGACTGGGTGTGCACGCGCGACGCCTGGACGGCGCCCTTGCTGAGCCCGAAGTCCGACAGGTAGACGTGGTCGGCCCGGCCCGGGCGGGTGTCCAGCAGGATGTTCGCGGGCTTGACGTCCCGGTGCACCAGGCCCGCCGCGTGCGCCGCGTCCAGCGCGGAGGCCACCGCTGCCACGATCGCAGTGACCCGGGCCGGGGGGATCTGGCGTTCCCGCGCCAGCAGGTCCCTGACGTCCCCGCCGGCCACGTAGCGCATCGCGATGAACAGCACGCCGTGAACCTCGCCGGCGTCATAGACCGGGATGATGTGCGGGTCGTCGACGGCCGCCGCCGCCCGCGACTCCTGGATGAACCGCTGCCGGACCGAGTCGTCCCACGTCAGCGCCGGGGGCAGCACCTTGAGCGCGACCCACCGGTGCAGCCGCGTGTCACGGGCCAGGAAAACCACCGCCATTCCGCCGGAGCCAATCTTCTTCTCCAGGCGGTAGCCGGCAATAACGGAACCCGGCTCGAAACCCGCAGGAAAACTGCCTCCCGGGCCTGGGGAAATGTTGTTCATAAGGTCCTCCGGCGCGCTTCCGGGCCTATGGTAGCGGCCTAAACCGGCACCCCGAGCACCACTCGCCCGTTAGTGATGACAATGGTCTGGCCGGCCACCACGGGTCCAGATGTGAACCGGTGCGGCACGGTCCAGGTGAGCTTGCCGTCGGCGGCCCGCCGGGCGACCAGGCGCCCGAAGCCGTCACTGGCGTAGACCACGCCCGCGCTGATCGCGGGGGTGATCCCGACGGTGGACGGCGCGGTCCACAGCGGCGTACCGCTGGCCGCGCGGTAGGCGATCAGCGTCCCGTCGGCGCGCACCACGTAGAGCACCCCGTCGGACATGGCCGGGGCGCCGTAATCGGTGCCCTTGCGGCCGTGCCACAGCGGCTGGCCGTCGCTGGCCCGCCAGACCCAGAGCCGGCCGGGCTCGCCGACCTCCTCGCCTTCCACCGCGCAGATCACCTGGCCGTCGGTGGCCAGCACGCCGCCCGGCGGCGCCGGGGTGTCCCACTGATGAGCACCGTCCGCGGTCCGGATCGCGTGCAGCACGGTCCGCGTGCTGCCGCCCCTGACGCCGAGCGTGTACAGCATCCCGCCGGCGACGACCGGGTGGGAGGTGACGTCGGCGGGGTACTGCCAGCGCAGGTAGCCGTCCCGGGCGCGGAGCGCGTACAGCGTCCCCTCCGCCACGTAGACGGTGCCGTCCGATTCGACCGGGCCGTACAGCGCGGTGTGCGGGCTGGTCCACAGCACCGAGCCGTCGCTGGCCTGGACCGCGGACACCGGATCGGTGGCCAGGTAGACGGCCTGGTCCGTGGCGGCCACCTGGCCGATCACCCCGGAACCCGTGTGTCTCCAGGCCAGCCGCCCGGACGCGGCGTCCAGCGCGCGCACCTGGTTGCCGCGCGGGCCGGCCGGACCGCCGGCCACGACCACCAGGCCGCCCGCGGCGGCCAGGACCGCGCCGTGGCCGAACGGCACGTGGGCCTGCCAGCGCGGGTCCGGGTCGTGCGTGGGGGTGGCGGCCCGGGCGGTGGGCTTCCGCCCGGCGGTGGCCGCTTCGCCGGGGCGGATGGCGGCCCAGGCCACGGCGCCCGCCCCGGCGGCGACCGGGATGCCCGCCGCGGCCCACAGCAGCTTGCGGCGGCTCACCGGGCGGGCCGGCGCCTGGGTGGTGCTCTGCCAGGGGGCCGGCGGGCCGCCGGGCGGCACCGTCGCCGGGCCCGGGGCACCCGGCGTGGCGGCCCATCCATCGGATGGGGTTCCCGCCCAGGCCCCGGCCGGCGCCGGGCCCGCCGGATACCGGCCAGGGTAAGAGACAACGGGCGGGATGCTCACAGGACCAGGAGACGGCATAGCAGCGGCTCTCCCAGAGCCACTCATCGGGGTCATCCCGCTCACCGAGCCTGGCCAGCTGGGGGCCTGTGCGGCCAGCGGCGTGGCCACCGCGGGGGCCACGCCGAGGCTGGCCCGCAGCGCCCCGGCGAACTCCAGGCAGCTGCCGAACCGCTCCTGCGGCGCCTTGGCCAGGGCCCGGGCCAGCACCGCGTCGGCGGCGGGCGGCAGGTCAGGGCGCTGGGTGAGCAGCGACCTGGGCGGCTGGGACAGATGCGCGTAGATGATCGCCACACCCTGGTCACGCGGGAACACCGGCTCGCCGCAGAGCAGCTCGAAGGCCGTGCAGGCGAGCGCGTACTGGTCGGTCTGGCCGCTGACCTGCTGGCCCTGGATCTGCTCCGGCGCGGTGTAGTTGGGCGTGCCGAGGAACTGCCCGGAGGAGGTGACGCCCGCCGAGGACAGCGACCCCTTGCTGAGCCCGAAGTCGGACAGGTACACGTGGTCGGGCCGGCCCGGGCTGCTGTCCAGCAGCATGTTCGCGGGCTTGACGTCCCGGTGCACCAGGCCCGCCGCGTGTGCCGCGTCCAGCGCCGAGGCGACCGCCGAGATGATCGCGGCCACCTGCGCGGCGGGCAGCTGGCGCTCGCGCCCGAGCAGGCCCTGCACGTCCCCGCCGGCCACGTACCGCATCGCGATGTAGAGCACGCCGCCGGCCTCGCCGGCCTCGTAGACCGGGATGATGTGCGGGTCGTCGACCGCCGCCGCGGCCCGCGACTCCTGGATGAACCGCAGCCGGAACGACTCGTCGGCGGACCTGGCCGGGGCCATCAGCTTCAGCGCGACCTGCCGCTGGAGCCGCTCGTCACGGGCCCGGTAAACGATGGCCATCCCGCCGGTGCCAATCTTTTCCTCGAGGCGGTAGCCAGCAATAACGGAATCAGAGTCAAAACCCGCGATAAACCCGCCCGCCGGGCCCGGGAAATGGTTACTCACAAGGTCCTCCGGCGCATGACGAGCCCCCATGGTACTGGCCGTGAATACCGGTCCGGCGGCACTGTTACCGGCCCGGCTTACCTGGTTACACACCAAGCACGGTCCTGGCCGCGGGATAGGTTCACGGCATGGGCCGCCTGCGCGGCCGGGTCGCGCTGATGACCGGCGCCAGCCAGGCGCCTGGGGCTGCCTACGGGACGGCGCAGACGACCGTGAGGTGGCCGGTGCGGCCGGGCCGGACGCGGAGGTCATGCGGCAGGTGGCAGCGGCCGTCCCGCTGGCGGCCGTTGTTCAGCACCGTGACGACGTCCGGGGTGATGCCGGTGACCCGGTAAGTGCCGGGCGGCAGCTGGACGGTGAACCGGCCGGACCGGCCGACCGGGACGCTGACCGCCGGGTGGCCCGGCCGGGTGAAGCGCATCCGGCCGGTCAGCGGCACGACCTTGGGCTGCTTGCCGTGCGGGCCCAGCGGTCCGCCAACCCGGTGGAATATGCCGGTCACCGTGCCCAGCTGGCCCGGCGGCGGGCTCTGCGCCAGGCCCTGGCCGGCCACCCCGTGATGGCCGGCGGCCGGCCCGGCCGCGCAGGCGGCCAGCAGCAGCGGGACGCAGGCCCCGGCGGCGATCTTCAGTGCGTTCATGACAGTCCCTTTGGCGATCCCCGTCCCCCCGTGGACGGGCTGACCCTTGGACGGGCCGGAGCGCCCGGCCGTTCCACGGCTCACGGCCTCGCCCGGCGGGCCGACTTGACGCAACCATCCGGTTGCTATATGGTTATAGCAACCGCACAGTTGCTATAGACGGAGGCATGTCATGGGCTTTCCCGACCGGATCGAGCGGACCATCAGCGTGCCCCAGCCGCCGGAGAAGGTATGGGCGGCGATCACCACGGCCGAGGGATTGGGGACCTGGTTCGGCCATCAGGCCACCGTCGACCTGCGGGTGGGCGGTGCCGCCCAGGTCACCTGGGACGGCAAGGACCGCCACGAGCTCCGTATCGAGCGGCTGGAGCCGCCGCGGGTGTTCGGCTGGACGTGGGCCATCTTCGGCCTGCCCGAGGACGACCCGCGCCGGACCTACGTCGAGTTCACGCTGGAGCCGGACGCCGCGGGCACCCGGCTGACCGTGGTCGAGACCGGCTTCGCCCAGCTGGCCGGCGACGAGCACACCCGCGCCTACGGCGGCAATGCCGAGGGCTGGCAGAAGGAACTGGACGAGCTCGTCGATTACCTCAATGCCGGAGCGTGATCAGGAGGCCGTCGCGCACGAGGTCTTCGCCGCCCTGGCCGACCCGACCCGACGGGACATCCTGGCGCAGCTGGCCGCCCGCGGGCCGGCCACGGCCACCGACCTGGCCACCGTGCTGCCGATCAGCCGGCAGGCGATCGCCAAGCACCTCGGCCTGCTGACCGAGGCCGGCCTTGTCGTCGCCGAGCCCGGCGAGCGGCGCCGGGTCCGCTACCGGCTGCACTCGGCCCCGATCCAGGTCGCCCAGCAGTTCCTGGCCGCGCTGGCCCGGGACTGGGACTCGAGCCTCGACGCGCTCCGCCGCCACCTTGGCGCCTGAGCCCACCCGCCCGCACGTATCCGGGCCGCAGCCGACGCGGCACCCGTGACCGGCCCGTGAGCCGGAGCAGGAGGAACCAGCATGAGCATGCAGACGAGGGTCAGTGCCGCCCCGGCGGCCGCCGCGCTGACCGCGACGCTCGGGCTCGCCGCGGTGGCCTGGGCGGTCGCGGTCCGGCAGATGAGCGGCATGGACATGGGCCCGGAAAGCAGCCTCGGCTCGGTGGCGTTCTTCGCCGCGCTGTGGGTGCCAATGATGGCCGCGATGATGCTGCCGGGCGCCGCCCCGGCCGCGGTGCGGGTCGCCCAGGACGGCGGCGGGGCCCGCGCGGTGCCGCTCTTCCTCGGCTCGTACCTGGCCGTCTGGGCCCTCGTGGGCGTCGCGGTGTACGTGCTGTACCGGCCGCACGGAACGCTGGCGGCCGGCCTGGCCACGATCGCGGCGGGCGCTTACGAGCTCACCCCGGTCAAGGCGTACTTCCGGCGGCGCTGCCAGGCCAGCGCCCAGCCGGGCTGGCGGTTCGGGCTCTGCTGCCTCGGCTCGACCGCCGGGCTGATGCTGATCCTGATCGCGCTGAGCGTGATGAGCATCGCCTGGATGGCCGTGCTCGCCGCGCTCACCCTCGCCCAGAAGCTGCTTGCCCCGCGGCCCGCCGTCGACATACCGGTGGCCCTGGCGATCATCGCGCTCGGCGCCCTGATCGTCACCGCGCCGTCGGCGGCGCCGGGCCTCACCATCCCGATGTGAAAGGAGACCACGATGACCACGCACAAGACAGGCACCCGCGAGGAGTGGCTGGCGGCCCGGCTGGAGCTGCTCGACGCCGAGAAGGAGCACACCCGGCGCGGCGACGAACTGGCCCGGCGGCGGCAGGAGCTGCCCTGGGTCCGGATGGGCAAGGAGTTCCGGTTCGAGACCAGCGACGGCACCGTCACGCTGGCCGACCTGTTCGCCGGGCGGTCCCAGCTTCTCGTCTACCATTTCATGTTCGGGCCGGACTACGCGGCGGGCTGCCCGTCCTGCTCGGCGATCGCGGACGGCTTCAACGGCTCGGTCGTGCACCTGGCCAACCACGACGTGACGCTGACCGCGGTGTCGCGGGCCCCGTTCGCCAAGATCGACGCGTACCGGCGGCGGATGGGCTGGACGTTCCCGTGGGCGTCCTCGTACGGCAGCGACTTCAACTACGACTTCCAGGCGGCGGTCACCGCGGAGCAGTGGGATTCCGGCGCGGCCGAGTACAACTTCATCAGCCAGGACCTGCGGCCCGCCACCGACGAGCAGAAGGCCGGCCTGGACGAGTTCGCATCCCGCATCGTCGGCACCGACTGGGCCACCTACCGGCAGGAAGGCCCTGGCATGAGCGCCTTCGCTAGGCAGGACGGCGTGGTCTACCACACCTACTCGGCCTACGCCCGAGGCCTCGACGGCCTGTGGGGCATGTACCAGTGGCTCGACCGGGCCCCCCTCGGCCGAAACGAGGACGGCTTCTGGTGGCGCCGCCACGACGAGTACGACGCCCGCTGAAAGCGACCGCCCGGCTGAACGAAGTGCCGTTGCTTCGGATAGATGTGCAGCAACGGCACTTCGTTCAGGAATGCGGGGGCGGCGGCCGGTCGGGCCACGGGAGGCGGGGAGCCGCGGGGCCGTCGCGGTGCAGGCGGTCCAGGCGGAGCAGGAAGCCCGCGATGCCCGCGGCGCCCTGCATCCAGCCGACGACCGGTTCGAGCCCGGGCGGGCTGACCCGGTGCTCGGTGTGCGACCAGCGGACCCCGGCGGCGCCGGATATGGCCCGGCGGAGAAGGTCAGCGGCCAGCGCATCGGCGAAGTCCAGCCAGTCCCGGTCGCCGGTGTCCTGGAAGTGGTCCAGGACCACCTCGCCGACCCCGGCGGTGCCGCAGCACTGGCCCAGGTTGTCCCAGAAGCCCGGCCACAGCCGGGCGGGCAGGCCGCTGGCCAGGACCGCGGCCCGGCTGGCCGCCGCGCAGCGCGCCCACCCCTCCCCCGGCCGGAGCCGCTCCAGCAGGGTGAAAAAGCGGCTGGTGCCCGCCGCGCCATGGCACCAGCCGTAGGCGGCGGGCTCGGCCCGCGGGCGCTGCGGGATGGTGACGGGCACGGTCAGCGTGCCATCCAGCCGGCGGCCGAGCCGTTCCAGCCGGCGGCCCGCGGCGGCGGCGAGGTCCAGCAGATCCGGCCGGCCCAGCGGTCCGCTGGCGGTAGCCAGCACGAAACCGATGCCGGCCGCGCCGTGTGAGAAGTTCGGCTGGAAGGCGCCGTAGCTGCCGCCCATGAGCCAGTCAGGGCCGCCGGGGCGCCCGTCCGGCCAGTGGGCGTCAGCGGCCAGCCGGTCCGCGATCCAGCCCGCGGCCCGGGGCACGTCAGGCCCGCCGCCCATGGTGACGAGGGCCAGCAGGAGGCCGGCCTCTCCCATGATCAGGTCCCTGTACTCGGAGGCGGGTTCGCCCGGCTCGACCAGCGCGGCCAGCCACGCCATCGTCTGGCCGGCCGTCGCCGCGGCGGCCTGATCGCCGCTGACCGCGGCCCAGGCCCGCAGCGCCACCGGGTAGCCGGCCAGACCGGTATACAGCCCGGCCTGCCGCGGGTCCGGCGGCGGGCAGGCCGGGTCGCCCGGGTCCGGGGTCCCGTCGCCCGCCGGGTCGGTGCCGCCGAGGTAGCTGAGCCGGCCCACCGCTCCGGCCGCGAAGGCATCGAGGTCCGTGATCCCGGACAGCCGGGCCTCGGCCAGCGCCATCAGCACACCGGCCGTGCCGTCGTACAGGTCGTCGCTGACCCGGCCGTCCGGCTGACGGGTCTCCGGCCAGGCCAGGCCGCCGGGCACGGGAACCGCGGCGTCCGTGACCCAGCGCAGCGCCTCGCGGGCCGCCTCGGCCCGCGTCATCCGCACCATGATCGGCTCCTGCTGCCGTCGTGCCGCACGGAGGGACGATCCGGGCCGGCGGCCCGGCCGGGGCGGCGGGAGGGCCCCATCAGGCCCGGCGCCACAGGTCGTGCGGGCCGCGGCCGGGGCGGAAACCCTGGGCCCGGGCCAGGTCCGCGGCCGCGGCGAAGCCGCGGGCCACCACGCTCGGGTCGTGCGCGTCGCTGCCGAAGCTGACCGCGTCGCCGCCGCAGTCGTGCCACCAGCCGACGATCCGCGGGTCCGGGGTGATCCTGGTGTTGATCTCCAGGGCCCGGCCGGACGCGGCCAGGGCGCGCAGCACCGCGCGGAACTCCTCCTCCAGCGGGGCCGGGTCGAACTGCCGGTAGCCGCCGGGCCAGGAGCGGACCGGGTAGTCGATGTGGGCCAGCACCGCGAAGCCGTCCGAGCCGTCGATCAGGCGGCTGACCTCCGCCAGGTAGGCGCGGACCACGTCCGCGGGCGAGCGGTCGATGTAGAGCTCGCCGGTGTCGCGGTATTCCACGCCGCCGGCCTGCAGCGAGTGCACCGAGGCGAGCACCCGGTCGAACCCGCCCTCGGCGAGCAGTTTGGCGGCCGGTCCCGGGTGCCAGTGCGGCTCGCTGAGCTCGACCCCGGTCAGGATGCGCAGCCCGGGGAACTTCTCCCGGCAGCGCTGGATGCTCTCCAGGTAGCCGGGCAGGTGCAGGACCGGGGAGGCCAGCTCGCCGCTGGCGGTCAGCTCGGCGCGGAAGCCGGGGCGCGGGTAGCCGCCAGGGCGTTTGGCCGGAGCAAATTCAGCGTGCTCGGTGAACGCCACGCTGGCCAGGCCGAGCTGCTCGGCCCGGGCGCAGGCCTGCTCCATCGAGCCGCGCGGGGCATCCCACGACCACTCGGTATGCACATGCGAATCAGGAGGCAGCATGCGTGACCAGGAACCGGGCCCCGGCAGCGGCAGGATCGCTGGCCGGCTGCGGCACGGCGGTTCCTCCCGGGGTCAGCTGCGTCGTGTCTCGTCCTCGATCCAGGCCAGGTAGCCCGGCGAGCCCGTGATGATCGGGGTGGCGACGATCTCCGGTTCATCGTAGCTGTGCCGCTCGGTGAGATAGACGGCCAGCTCGGCGTAGCGGTCGGTGGGCAGCTTCAGGATCAGCTGCCATTCCTCGGCCCGCTCGACCTGCTCTTCCCACCAGTAGGTACTCGCGATCGGCCCGGTGACCTGGGCGCAGGCGGCGAGCCTGGCCTCGACCGCGCCGCGGGCCAGCTCCATGGCCTCGGCCCGGGAGTCTGTCGTGGTGTGCACTTGCAGGTACCGCACCTCGGTGCTGACCACCGCGCTACCCTGACTCGCCATGGCACCCGATGGTACGCCCGGCCGGGTGCGAAGGAGGCTCCGGTGAATGAGCCGTTGTGCCTGGTGGTCAATCCGGCCGCGGGCGGCGGTCGGGCGCTGCGGACCCTGGCCACGGCCACCGCGGCGCTGGACGGGGCCAGCGCCCGCTACCAGGTCCAGCCGTCGGCGAGCCTGGCGCACGCCAGGGAGCTGGCCGCGGCCGCCGCGCAGCGCGGTGAGGTGACGGTCGCGGTCGGCGGCGACGGGCTAGCCGGGGCGCTGGCCGGCGCGGTCGCCGACGCCGGCGGCGTGATGGCGCTGATCCCGGCCGGCCGGGGCAACGACCTGGCCCGGGAGCTTGACCTGCCGCCGGGCGCGGCGGCGGCCGCGGCCGCGATCCTGGACGGCCAGCAGGCCGAGCTCGATCTGCTCGGGCTGAGCATCCCCGGGCAGCCGGAGGAGATTGCCGTGCTCAGTGCCTACCTCGGCCTGCCGTCGGTGGCGGGCGAGATAGCCAACCGGGCCCGGCTGCTCCGCGGGCCCGTCACCTACCCGGTGGCCGCGCTGCGCGCGCTGGCCCGCTGGCGGCCGGTCGGCTTCCGGGTCGAGCAGACCGGCGGGGCGGGCGGGCCGGTGGCCGGGATCCCGGCCGGGGAGTTCCCCGGGTACGGGGTAGTGCTGGCCAACAGCCGGTTCTTCGGCGGCGGCATGCAGGTCTGCCCGCCGGCCAGGACCGGCGACGGCTGCCTGGACGTGGTGGTCATGCACGACGCCCCGAAGGCCGCATTCCTGCGCGTGCTGATTCAGGTCAGGGCCGGGACGCACATCTCGCTGCCGCAGGTCGCCCTGGGCCAGGCCGCGGCGGTCACGGTCACCGCGGACACCGCGCTGCCGGTGGCGGCGGACGGGGAGACGCTGCCGTGGGGCTCTCCGCTGGCCGCCGGGGTGCCGCTGCGCGCCCGCGTGCTGCGCGGTGCGCTGAAGGTGATCGTGCCGGCCGGACCCGGCCGCTGACCCGCCGCCGCCCCGCTGCCAATACCGGATAATCACATTCCGAGGAGGTGGCGCAGTGCTGGCAGGCGGCATGATCCAGGCTCCCGTCCTGGTCGCCAGGGACGAGTTCCTGGCCCTGGCCGACCGGCGGATCGCGGAGGCCGCGGCGGGCCGGGGCCAGTTGCTGCTCACCGCGGGCGAGGCAGGCATCGGCAAGACCCGGCTGCTCGGGTCGTTCGCGGGCAAGGCGCAGGCCGCCGGCTTTACCGTGATCCGCGCGGCGGCCTACCCCGGGGACGCGCAGTCGTTCGCCGGGCTGCTGCTCGACCTGGCCAGCGACCTCATGTCAGCGCCCGACCCGGGCCTGGCCGACGTGGGGCGGCGGCTGTCGGACCGGGTGCGGTCGATCTCCGCCGCGGACGGCGACGGCGACGCGCATCACCGCCGCCGCCTGCTGATCCAGGACCTGGTCGACCTGATCACCGCGGCCGGCGGGGCCGGGCCGGCCCTGCTGCTGCTCGAGGATCTGCACTGGGCCGACCCGCTGAGCCTGGACGTGCTCGGCCACCTGGCCGGCCGGCTGGCGAGCCGGCCACTGCTGGTCGCCGCCGCCTACCGCAGCGACGAGCTCGACCCCTCGCTGCCGCTCGGCGAGCTGCGCACCCGGCTGATCTCGCAGCGGCTGGCCGAGGAGATCCGGCTGCCCCGGCTGGACCTGGCGCAGACCGCCAGCGTGGTCAGCGCGGTGCTCGGCCAGCCGGCGCCCGAGCGCGTGGCCCGGGCCATCCACCAGCGCAGCGACGGCATCCCGCTGCACATCGAGGAGCTCATCGCGGCGATCGAGAACGCCGCGCTGACCCTGCAGTCCGGCGCGATGGTGCGCAACGCGGCGGTCCCCGACACACTGGGCGACGCGGTGCTGGCCCGCGCCCGGCAGCTGTCCCCGCAGGCCCGCGAGGTGGCCTCGGCCGCGGCGGTGATCGGCCGGTCGTTCAACTTCGACCTGCTGGCCGCGGTGTCGGAGGCCGGCCCCGAGGTCACCGCGGCGGGCCTGCGCGAGCTGCAGCGGGCCAACCTGGTGCTGCCCGGCGCGGACGCGGTCACGTTCGACTTCCGGCACGCGCTGATGCGCGACGCGCTGTACGCCGACACCGACCTGGCCACCCGGCGGCGGCTGCACGGCCTGGTGGCCACGACCGCCGCGGCCGGCCGCGGCTACCGGGACGCGTTCGTGTCCGCGCACTTCGAGCAGGCCCAGCAGCCCGCGGACGCGTTCCGGCACGCGGTGATCGCGGCCCGCGAGGCGGCCGCGGTGTCGGCCCACATGGAGGCGCTCGAGCTGTACCGCCGGGCGGTGCGGAACCTGCCCGCGGACCTGCCCGCGGCGGAGCGGGCCGCGCTGCTGGCCGGGTACGCGGACGAGGCCGCGGCCACCGACAACAACGCGGCCGCGGCTGAGGCCTACCAGACCGCGCACGGCCTGCTGACCGGGTGCGGGGACGTGCGCGGCGCGGCTGCCCTGGTGCCGCGCATGGTCGCGGTCGGGCACCTGCTCGGCGACGGCCTGGACGCCCGGCTGCGGCAGCTGGAGGCGGCGCAGGCCACCGTGGCCGGGCTGGACGGCGCGGACCGGGAGCGGGCCCAGCTAGCGGGGGCGATGGCCGGCTCGCTGCTGATGGGCGGCCGGATGGGGCCGGCCGCCGAGCACGCCGAGCGCGCCCTGCGGGAAGCGGCGCGGATCGGCGACGAGGAGACCGAGCTGGAGGCGGCCTGCACGCTCGGCTCGGCGCGGGCCTTCGGCGGTCAGCTGGACGAGGGCTGGCGGCTGTTCGGCAAGGCCATCGAGCGGGCCACCGAGCGCGGCCAGGAATCGGCCGCGGCCCTCGGCTACCGGATGGCCGGGTCCACCGCGGCCGCGCTGGCCGAGTACGACCGGGCCGAGCGCTGGCTGACCGAGGGCATCAGGTACGCCGGCGGCGCCGGGCTGTGGAACCACCGCTGCTACATGGAGGCTCACCTGGCCTACGTGCAGTGGGCCACCGGCCGGTGGGGCGAGGCGACCAGGACCGCGCAGCACGCGCTGGCCGACGGGCGCAGCGGGATCACCACCAAGATCACCGCCCAGTACGTGCTCGGCTACCTGGCGATGGGCCGGGGCGACTCGGCCGGGGCCGCCCGCTGGCTGAGCGAGGCGCTGAGCCAGGCCGAGCAGATGGGCGAGGTGCACCGGCTGTCGCCGCCGCTGTGGGGGCTGGCCGAGGACGCCCGCTGCCGCGGCGACTTCGGCGCCGCGATCGAGCTGTGCGACCGCGGCTACGCCGCCTCGGCGGACGTCGGCGACGCGGCCTACCTGTTCCCGTTCCTGCTCACCGGCATCCGGGCGCAGCTGGCCGCGGGCAGCGTGGACGGCGCCGAGGACTGGGCGGACCGGGTCTCGGCCCGGCTCGAGGCCAGCGGCATCCCCGGTGTCGGGCCCGCCCCCGGGCACGGCCGGGGCCTGATCCTGACCGCCCGCGGCGAGCTGGCCGCGGCCCTGGGCGAGCTTCAGGTGGCCAGGGACGGGTGGCTGAACCGGCACCGGTTCTGGGAGGGCACCTGGGCGCAGCTCGACCTGGCCGCGGCGGCGTCGAAGTCCCGGCGGCGCGGCGAGGCGGCCAGGATCTGCGGCGAGGTCCGCGCCGACGCGCAGGCCGCCGGGGCGGTGGTGCTGGCCGCCGCGGCCGAGCAGCTGGCCGGCTCGCTCGGCCGGAGCCGGCCGCTGGATCCGTGGCACCCGCTGAGCGCCCGCGAGTTCGAGGTGGCCAAGCTGGTCGCGGCCGGGCTGACCAACCGGCAGATCGCCGAGCAGCTGGTGCTCGCGCCGAAGACCGTGTCGGCGCACGTCGAGCACATCCTGAACAAGCTGGGCGCGGCCCGCCGCACCGAGATCGCCGCGTGGTGCGCCAGCGTCCAGGTGCCGGAAGACGGCTGAGCCCCTGGCCCGGCCCCCGTGAGCGGGGCCGGGCCAGGGGCCCTATAGCGACCCGGGGCAGCCCGGGATTGGCGCCGGCCGGTGCCGGTCAGCGCAGGTCAGTAGCCGTAGCCACCGCCGCCGCTACCGCTGGACGGGGAGGACGAGGGCGCGGAGACCGTCCCGGCCCCGCCGGCCGCGGTGATGACGTTCCAGATCCCGCCGGACTGGTTGATGCCGTTGCCTGAGGTCTGGCCCGGCTTGGTGTCACCCGCGTAGGTGTACAGCGGGTGGCCGTTGAAGGTGACCTGGATCTTCCCGTCCTTGCGGGTGGTGGTGCCGAAGTGGCCGCTGATGTTCTGCCCGGCGGCCATGTGGGCCGTGCCGATCACCGGCGGCCAGAACTGGGCGCACGCGCCGTAGCAGACGGACGTGCTGCCCTTGTCCGCCTGGAAGGTGTACAGGGTGAAGCCGGCCGCGTTGGTGAGGACCGTGCCGGCGCCGGTCTTCTTGATCTTGACGATGACCGAGCTCGCGCCCGAGGCCGGGGCGGCGGCCGATGAGCCGCCGCTATTGCCCGCGGGAGCTGACGTGTTCGTTCCGCCGCTACCGCTGCTGCCGCAGGCGGCCAGCAGCACGATCGCGGCGGCAGTGGCGGGTCCGGCCAACCATCCGATGCGCATTTCTTTCTCCATTCAAGGCGGCTGTGATGCCTGTGCCGCCGCGCGCCCCGCTCCGGACAGGGCTTGCGCTCTCCCCTGCGGGCGGTCCGCACAAACATCAGTTTCGGTACACCTCCAATCACGTAACGCGAGGCCGCTTCGTTCAACGACGGCGAAAGTAGTACGCACCATCCGGTCAGGCGGCCGGCCGCCGGGTCAGGCGGCGATCCTGGTGCAGAGCCAGGCCAGCGACATCGGGTAGCGGTAGTCGATGCCCGCGTGCGTGGCGTCGAACAGCTCGAACCGGATCACGTCCGCGCCGACCCCGGCCTCCGCCAGCGCGTCGCGGAACGCCACCGCGCCCAGGTCCAGGTAGTAGTCGTCGCTGCGGCCCGAGTCGATCCAGATGCCGCGCTGGGAGCGCAGCGCGTCGGCGTACCGCGGCACCATCCGGACCGGGTCCCAGTCCAGCCACTGCTGCCAGACCCCGGGCCGGATCACGCCGGAGCGCGGGTCGAACGGCAGCTCGGGCGTGCCGTCCTCGCGGGCCGAGAAGGCGGCGGCCACGCCGAGCAGCCCGAGCAGGGCCTCGTCGGCCTTCTTCGTGAAGGCCACCCGGGACCGGAAGTCGTCCCACCACTTCCAGATGTTGCCGTCGTACTCGCGCAGGTGCCGGACCGCCTCGGGGAAGCCGGTGATGTAGCAGTACTCGTACAGCGTGTCGCCGGCGTGCGTGGCCAGCGCGCCGAACAGGTCGGGGCGCAGCATCGGGGTGATCATCGCGCCGAACCCGCCGCTGGACTTGCCCGCGATGGCCCGGTGCGCCGGGGCGGGCAGGGTGCGGTAGCGGGCGTCCACGAACGGCACCACTTCCTCGCACAGGTAGGAGTGGTAGCGGCCGGTGCCGCGGGAGTCGACGAACTGGCTGCCGCCGTATGCGGTCCAGGCGTCCAGGTAGACCACCACGGCGGGCGGGGCCTCGCCGCGGGCGAACACCGCGTCCGCGGTCTCGGTGAACGGCTGGCGGAACGGGTTGCGGTTCCGCCACATGGCCAGGTGGCCGGTGTAGCCCTGGATCACGTACACCGACGGGTAGTGCCGGAGCGGCTCGTCGTCGTATCCGGGCGGGGTGTACACCCACAGCGGCCGCTCGTGCGGGTCGCCGAGCGGGTTCCCGCGCAGCAGTTCGCTGGTGATGATCTGCTCGTCGATCCGTCCGGCCAGCTCTGCGGACCAGGGCAGCATGGGCGTCCTCCCGTTTGGCGTCCGGCTGCCCAGTCTGCCAAACCGGCTGTTCCGCGGCGCGGCCGCCGGCGGGCCGCCGGGACACCCGCAGCCGGGTCGCCGGGACGGCCGCGAGGTCGCTAGCCTTTGTCCCGGCGGGGAGGGTCAGGGCTGAGCGTCAGCCCGTTTCCTCCGGGACAGCGGGGACTGTAGACCACATGGAGCAGGCGGCACCGGACCAGGCGGGGGACCATTTCCGGGCGTCTGTGGCGGCCATGGACCCCGCGCCGCGGGCGATCCGGCTGAACGTCCCGGTCACCGAGGGCTCCGGGCTCACCATCGCCGCCTGCCTGAAGCTGTTCGACGCCCAGCTGGCCAGCAGGCACGCGGACGCCGCGGCCCGCTGGCTGCGGGCCAAGGGCGCCGGGTTCTACACGATCGGCTCGTCCGGGCACGAGGGCAACGCCGGGGTGGCCGCGGCGCTGCGGCTGACCGACCCGGCGCTGCTGCACTACCGGTCCGGCGCGTTCTACCTGGCCCGGTCCGCGCAGGCGAGCCCGCCGCACGACGGCATCAACGACATCCTGCTCGGCCTGGCCGGGGCGGCCGCGGAGCCGATCGCCGGCGGCCGGCACAAGGTGTTCGGCCACCCGCAGCTCAACGTCATCCCGCAGACCTCGACGATCGCCTCGCACCTGCCGCGCAGCGTGGGCCTGGCCTTCGCGCTGTCCCGGGCGGCCAAGCTGGGGGTGACCCTGCCCTGGCCGCGGGACTCGGTCGTGGTGTGCAGCTTCGGCGATGCGTCGGCCAACCACTCGACCGCGGCCGGCGCGCTGAACGCCGCCGCCTACTGCAGCTACCAGGGCCTGCCGCTGCCGCTGCTGCTGGTCTGCGAGGACAACGGCCTTGGCATCAGCGTGCGGACCGCGCCGGGCTGGATCGCGGCGGCCCAGCAGGGCCGGCCGCAGGTGAAGTACTTCCAGGCCGACGGCGCGGACCTGGCCGCGGTGTACGACACCGCGCTCGAGGCGGCGGCCTGGGCGCGGGACCGGCGGCGGCCCGCGTTCCTGCACCTGTCCGTGGTGCGGTACGGCGGGCACGCGGGCTCGGACGTGGAGTCGGGCTACCGCCGCCCCGCGGAGATCTCCGCCGACCTGGACCGGGACCCGCTGGTGGGCACCGCCCGGCTGCTGGTCGCGTGCGGCGCGCTGACCCCGTCCGAGGTGCTGGCCCGGTACGACGCCAGCGCGGAGCGGATCATGGCGCTGGCCGCCGAGGTGACCAGCGCGCCCCGGCTGTCCTCGGCCGGCCAGGTGATGGCGCCGCTGGCGCCGCGGCGGCCAGCGGTAGCCGCGGCCAACGCGGCCCGGTACGCGCCGCCGTCGGTCCGCGGCCAGGCGTTCGCCAGCCGGCGCCCGGAGGACGGCGACCCGCTGACCCTGGCCCAGACCATCAACGCCACGCTGGCCGACGCCCTGGCCTGCCGCCCGGAGATGCTGGTGTTCGGCGAGGACGTGGGCCGCAAGGGCGGCGTGTACGGGGTGACCCGCGGGCTGGCCAGGCAGTTCGGCGCGGCCCGGGTGTTCGACACGCTGCTGGACGAGCAGTCCATCCTGGGCCTGGCCCTGGGCGCGGGGGTGGCCGGGATGCTGCCGGTGCCGGAGATCCAGTACCTGGCCTACCTGCACAACGCCGCCGACCAGCTGCGCGGCGAGGCGGCCACGCTGTCGTTCTTCTCCCGGGCGCAGTACCGCAACCCGATGGTGGTGCGCATTGCCGGCCTGGCCTACCAGAAGGGCTTCGGCGGCCATTTCCACAACGACAACGCGGTGGCCGCGCTGCGCGACATCCCCGGGCTGATCATCGCGGTGCCGGCCCGGCCCGAGGACGCCGCGCCGATGCTGCGCAGCTGCCTGGCGGCGGCCGAGACCGACGGCAGCGTGTGCGTGTTCCTCGAGCCGATCGCCCTGTACCACGAGCGTGACCTGCACGAGCCGGGCGACGGCGAGTGGCTGGCCCCGTACGAGCCGCCGTGGCGGTGGGCCACCGCGCACGTCCCGCTGGGCCGGCCCCGGGTGTACGGGTCGGGCGAGAACCTGACGATCGTGACGTTCGGCAACGGGCTGCGGATGAGCCTGCGGGTGGCGGCCCGGCTGCAGGCCGAGGGCACCCCGGTACGGGTGATGGACCTGCGCTGGCTGGCGCCGCTGCCGGCCGAGGACATCCTGCGGGAAGCGACGATGACCGGCCGGGTGCTGGTGGCGGACGAGACCCGGCGGTCTGGCGGGGTGTCGGAGGCGGTGGTCACGGCGCTGGCCGACGGCGGGTTCACCGGGCCGGTGGCCCGGGTGACCAGCCGGGACAGCTTCATCCCGCTGGGCGACGCGGCGGCTACCGTGCTGCTGTCCGAGCAGGCCATCGAGACCGCCGCGCGGGCGCTGCTGAGCTAGCTTGACCGGCCCGGGCTGATGCAGCACCGTTAGGCCTATCTCTGCACCGTTTGGGGGAACGAGCGGAACAGGCGGGGGAAATGGGCGCGGTTCAGGTCCTGGGCGGACGCTACGAGCTCGGTGACGCCGTCGGGCACGGCACGAGCACCGAGACGTTCCGCGCCCGCGACACCGCGCGCGACCGGGTCGTCGCGGTCCGGCTGCCGCGGGACCGGTCGGCCTCAGTTCCTGACGATCCGCACGGCCCGGCCGCCGGGCTCAAGGCCCGGTTCCGCACCGAACTCGAGCTCGCCCCGTTCCTCGATCACCCGGCCATCGCCTCGGTCTACGACGCCGGTGAGGCCGGCCTGGGCCCGGCGACCCTGCCGTTCGAGGTGGTCGAGTACGTCGACGGCGAATCGGCCGGCGACGCGCTCGGCCGGGACGGGACATCGCTGGCCGGCCGGGCCGCGGAGATCACCGATGGCGTGCTGCAGGCGCTGGAGCACTGCCACGGCAACCAGATCGCGCACGGCCGGGTCATCCCGGGCAACGTCATGCTCGGCCGGGACGGCCAGGTCAAGCTGATCAACTTCGGCGTGGCGGCGGCGTTTCCGGGCAGTGCTATCACCCGCAGCACCATCCCCCGCACCACCACCCAAGGTCTCCCTCGAAGCGGCCCCCTACCTCGCTCCCGATATCCTGCAGGGAGTCATGGCCTATCGGCACAGTGACCTCTACTCGGCCGGCTGCCTGCTCTATGCGCTGCTCACCGGCGCGCTGGAGCAGCTGCCGCCCGCGACCCGGCACGGATCTCCCGGCGCAGCACCGACCGGCTGCTCGATCACCTTGCCGCGAACGGGATCCTCGAGGTGGTCAGGGAGGTCGACGCGACCTCCACGGTCTTTGCCGACGTCGCCGAGTCGAGCGCCAAGACGTTCCGGCTGGCCGACGAGATCCGCGAGCTCCTCTACGGGTTCGTGGCCCGCAACGAGTCCGAGCGCGGCGCCCTGGACGTGGACGTGTCCCTGGTGGGCGGGCCGTTCACCCCGGTTCCCAGCCCGGTCCCGGCCGCCGGGCCAGCCGGTGGCCCGACCCCAGCAGGGGCCCATCCTGGTGCCTGAACCGGCACCGGCCCCCAGCCCGTACGGCCAGCCGCCAGAAAGCCCGGATGGTCAGCCATCCGACTCGGACTGGGCGTACGGCACTGTTACCGCCCAAGTGTTCGACACGGATGGCCCCGCGGTCCCCGCCGATCCCGCCGGGGCGGCCAGCCCGGCCGGGGCAGCCAGCCCGGCCAACGCGGCCGGAGCCCCGGCTCCGCCCCCGCCCGTCATGCCGGCTGGGACCGCCGCCGCCCAGCCGGCCGGGCTCAGCTCGCTGGACGACTCGGTCCTCTCGCCGCCCGCCGGGATCGTGCGCCCGGCGGCCCGGGTGCTCGCGAACCGCTACGAGCTTGGCGAGCTGGTCAGCCAGGGCGGCGTGAGCTCGGTTTACAAGGGCACCGACCGGATCACCGGCCAGCTGGTGGCGATCAAGCTGCTGCGTTACGGCCTGTCCGACGACCCCATTGCCATGGCCCGGTTCCTGCGTGAGGCGGATATCGCCCGGCGGCTGAAGCACCCGCAGATCGCGATGACCCACGCGGTGCTGGGGCAGCGGCCGGGGGAAACCCCCGCGCTGATCACGGAATGGCTGGCCGGGCCGACGCTGAGCGCCCGGATCGCCAAGGAGGGTCCGATGCCGGCCCCGGAGGTGGCCGCGACCGGCCGGATCCTGGCCGAGGCCCTCAGTTACATCGCCAGCCAGCAGGTGGTCCGCCTCGACCTCAAGCCGAGCAGCATCATCATGGCCGCCCGCGGGCCGGTCATCGCGGACCTCGGCATTGCCCTGCGAGTCGACGTCGATCGGTCCTGGGCCACCGAGAGGGGCATCTTCGTCGGTACGCCGGCCTACGTACCCCGGGAGCAGGCCGCCGGTCTGACGCTGGACCAGCGGGCCGACATCTACACCCTCGGGCTGGTCATGTAGTTCTGCCTGGCCGGCCGGAACCCGTGGGAAAACCGGGGCGGCCAGTTCCAGATTCTGACGGCCATCATCAACGAGGAGGTCGACGTCAGCCATCTGCCGGTCTCCCGCGCGTTCCGCGCCGTGCTGGCCAAGGCCCTGGCCGGCGACAGGGACGAGCGGTACGACGACGCCGCCGCGCTGAAAGATGCCCTGTCCGGCACTCCGGAGTGGCACCAGGTGACAAGCGGGCCGGCGCCGGGCCCGGCCGAGGCAGGTTGACCGCCCGTGGGCGGCAGGCCCGCGGCCCGGGAGCGTAACCCGTAGCGACGGACGGGCTGGGGAGCCGGCTGGCCTAGCTGGTGAGGTGGCCGAGCAGCAGGGCGGTCGTCTCGGCGGGCTGGGACACGTTGGCCAGGTGCGAGGCGCCGCGGATCACCCGCAGGCGGGCTCCGGGGATCGCGCGGGCGATGACCGCGCCGTGCCAGGGCGGCGTGGCGGGATCCTCGGACCCCGCGATGACCAGCGTCGGGGCGGTGACCGAGGCGATGGCGGCGCGCTGGTCCATGGCGCCGATCGCGTCGCAGCAGCCCGCGTAGCCTTCCGGGGTGACCTGGCGCAGCCGGTCCACGATCGGGCCGACCACGGCGGGTTCGCGGTCCTGGAACGCCCTGGTGAACCAGCGGTCCGCGGTGCCGTCCGCGATGGGGCCCATGCCCTGGCCGCGGACGGTCGCGGCGCGCTGGGCCCAGGCCAGGTCCAGGCGGGCCGACGTGCAGCAGAGCGCGAGCCGCGTGATCCGGTCCGGCGCGTGCGCGGCCAGCCACATGCCGATCATGCCGCCGAGCGAGAGCCCGGTGTAGGCCGCGCTGGTCACCCCGCACCGGTCCATGAGCGCGAGCACGCCGCGGCTGAGCTTTGCTATGGAGTACGGTCCCGGGGGCGCGGGGCTGCCGTGGCCGGGCCAGTCGAACCGCAGCAGGCGGAAGTGCCGGGCCAGGGCGCTGGCCTGCGGGTCCCACATGGCCCGGGTAGTGCCGAGTGAGCTGCCGAGGACCAGGACGGGCCGGTTGCCGTCGCCCTCCAGCGTGCCGTCGAGCTCCAGGGCGGGCTGGTTTGCGGGGTCAGCCGGGTCAGCGCCGTCAGACATCGAAGAACACCGTCTCCCTGGACCCCTGGAGGCGGATGTCGAAGCGGAGCACGCCGGTGCCGGCGCCCGGCTCCGGGGAGGCGATCAGCGTGCCGCGCCGGTCCGCGTCGATCGTGCCGAGCACCGGGTCGCCGTCGTTCGCGGCCTGCTCGTCGGGGAAGTAGATCCTGGTCACGACCCGTTCCAGCAGGCCGCGGGCGAACACCGACACGTCCAGGTGCGGGGCCTGCATCCGGCCGTCGGGCAGCGGCACCGGGCCCGGCTTGACGGTGACGATCCGGTACCGGCCGGCCGGGTCCGTGGCCGACCGGCCGAATCCGCGGAACCCGTGCGACCACGCCGGGCCCGCGCCGCGCGGGTCGTCCGGGTGCGCGAACGTCCCGTCCGGCGCCGCCTGCCAGGTCTCCACGAGGGCGTCAGGCACCGGGTCGCCGGCGCCGTCGAGGACCCGGCCGGCGATCGTGATCGCGCCCGCGGAACCCTCGGGGACCACGAACGGGCCGTCCGGCCAGGACAGCCCGAGGGCCAGGTACGGGCCGACGGTCTGGGACGGGGTCTGCTGGAGGCTGGCCAGCTTGGCGGGCGGGGCGGTCACCGGTGGTCCTCCGGGTGCTCGAACACGGTCGCGCCGCGGCCGCGCAGCACGATGTCCCACTGGAAGCCGAGGGCCCAGTCGGGCTCGGTCACCGACAGGTCAAAACGGCAGATCATGGCCTGGCGGGCGCGCGGGTCGGGGACCGAGTTGAAGATCGGGTCCTGGGCGAACAGCGGGTCGCCGGGGAAGTACATCTGGGTCACCAGGCGCTGGGTGAAGGCCCGGCCGAACACCGAGAAGTGGATGTGCGCGGGCCGCCATGCGTTCAGGTGGTTGCGCCACGGGTAGGCGCCCGGCTTGATCGTGACGAACCGGTAGCGGCCCTGGCTGTCGGTCAGGCACCGGCCGGCGCCGTCGAAGTTCGGGTCCAGCGGGGCGTCGTGGTCGTCGACGCGGTGGTTGTAGCGGCCGGCCGCGTTGGCCTGCCAGATCTCCAGCAGCGTGTCCGGGACCGGCCGGCCGTCGGAATCCAGGACCCGGCCGGTGAGGATGATCCGCTCGCCGAGGGGCGCGGCGCCGTGGCCGCCGGTCAGGTCCGCGTCCGCGGCGGTGACCCGTTCGGCGCCGAGCAGCGGGCCGGTGACCTCGGTGAGGCCCTGCGGGAGCAGGGCGGGGCGGCGCTTGGGGGCGCGCAGCAGGGTGGAGCGGTACGCCGGGGTGTCGAGCGGCGGGTGGACCCCGGCCGGCCGCTGGTAGGACGGCAGGTCCAGGCGGGTGGCGGTGGTCGGCGGGTCAGTGGTCATTGGGTTGCTCTCCCTGATCGGTCTGCCCGGTGGGTGCCGTGTTTGCCGCGGGTGGCAGCGTGGCGGCGCGCAGCCGGCGCAGGGCGGCCAGTTCCGCCTCGGTGGGCGGCGGCAGTTCCCGCAGGTCCGCGGCGACCTGCAGGTCCCAGCCGGTAGCCGCCTTGATATCAGCCACGACCGTGCCAGGGTAGGTCCCGGTCAGCCGCAGTTCACAGGTGGCCGGGTCAGGTTCGAGCACGCCCAGGTCGGTGATCACCTTCTGCGGCCCGGCGCCGGCCAGGCCGAGACGCTGGCGGGAGCCCGGCCCGTCGCCGAACCCGACCGAGGTGACGAAGTCGACCCGGTCCACGAACGCCCGGCGGTTCTGCCGCAGGACGACGATCACCTCCCGGCAGGACCCGGCGATCTCCGGGGCCCCGCCCGCGCCGGGCAGGCGGACCGCGGGGTGGGCGTAGTCCGGCCCGATGACGGTCGTGTTGATGTTGGCGAACCGGTCGATCTGGGCCGCGCCGAGGAAGCCGACGTCGATCCGGCCCGGCTGGAGCCAGTAGTTGAAGATCTCCGGGACGCTGACCACGGCGTCGGCGGTCTCGGCCAGTACCCCGTCGCCGATGGACAGCGGGAGGGCGGGCGGCTTGGCGCCGATCGTGCCGGACTCGTAGATCAGGGTGAGGCTGGGGGCGTGGGACGCGCGGGCCAGGTTCGCCGCCTCGCTGGGGAGGCCGATGCCGACGAAGCAGGTCATGCCGTCGCGCAGGGCCCGGGCTGCGGTGATGGCCATCATCTCGTCGGCGGTGTAACCGGCGGCCGGGGCGGCGGTCACGGGGCCAGTCCGGCGACCGCGCTGGGGGCGTAGACGTGCTCGTCCAGCCAGCGGCCGAATTTCTCGCGGTCCCGGCTGATCGGGTCCCAGGCCTGGTAGAAGTCGTTGTCCCTGGTCGTGTAGCCGAGCGCGTAGGAGGGGTGCGCGCCGCCGGGGGCCGTCGCTACGTAGCCGACCGTCCAGGACGGCAGGACGATGGCGCCGGGCTGCGGGGTGAGTTCGTCGACGATCTCCTCGACGGTGGCGATGGACCGCCGGGCGGCCAGGACGGCTTCCTTCTGCACGCCGGTGATCCCCCAGAACTGGACATTTCCGGCGCGGTCCGCGCGCTGCGCGTGGATCACGGTCACGTCCGGGGTGAGGGCGGCCACTGCGGTCAGCAGCTCGCCGGTGAACGGGCAGGTGATCGGGGCGATGTTGGGCGTCCTGGTGGCCAGGCTGGTGCCGCTGTACCCGCGCAGGACGGCGAACGGCAGGCCGGACGCGCCGGCGACGTACCGGTTGGCCATGCCGGCGTGGCTGTGCTCTTCTAGCTCGAGCGGGCAGGGCCAGGAGTTCTGGACGGCGTCGCGGAACCTGTGCAGGGAGCCGACGCCGGGGTTGCCGCCCCAGGAGAAGATGAGCTTGCTGGCGCAGCCGGCGCCGATCATCTGGTCGTAGATCACGTCCGGGGTCATGCGGACCAGGGTCAGGTTGCGGCGCCGCTGACGGATCACCTCGTGCCCGGCAGCGTGCGGTATCAGGTGGGTGAAACCCTCCATGGCGACGGTGTCGCCGTCATGCACGGCCAGCGCGATGGCCTCGGACAGCGACACGATCTCCGCCACGTCTCTCCCGTCCTCCCACTGCCAGGAAGTCTCACCGCCGCCCTAGGCCCTTTACCGAAACGATATCGAGGATGGCCGCGGAGTGCACACCTGTACGGATGACGAAATTTCCCGGTTTCACTGGCGCACAAGCCGCCTCCGAAGTGACTCAGCGGCGGTTCTCCCCGCCCCCTCGGCCCCCGCCGCCACACCCGCCACCCCAACCGCGATCGCACCTTCATGATCGCGGAGGGTTGTGCACCGCGGGGGTTGCATCCCAGATCTGAAATGGATGACCAGGCCGTCCATCCGTCCCGTCGGCTGATCGTCGAGTGGACCGCCCGGCTCTGAGCCGGCGGCCCGCGACTTCATGATCGCGGAGGATGGCGGGTGCTCCAGCCCCCGCCATCCTCCGCGATCATGGGTCGCCATCCAGCGTGACCAGCTCGCAGGGCCCCGGGCGCCACCGCGCCCGCCCGGGCAGTCCCATCAGCCACGCGAATCCCGGCGGCACCTGCACCCTCGGAATGGGAGGGGCCGGCTTAGCCAGCCCGGTCTCCCTGAACCCCTTGGCCGGCTCAGCCGTACCGGTGGCCCCGGAGCCTCGGATTACCCGGCCTCATCGTCGGCCAGGACCCGCTGGGCGATGGCGAAGGCCCGGTTGGCCGCCGGGACGCCGGCGTAGATCGCGACCTGCAGCAGGACCTCGCGGATCTGCTCCGGGCTCAGCCCGTTGCGCAGCGCGGCCCGCACGTGCATGGCGAGCTCTTCCTCCTGGCGCAGGCAGGCCAGCGCGGTCAGCGTGATCATGCTGCGCTCCGGGCGGGTCAGCCCGGGCCGGGTCCAGACCTCGCCCCAGGCGTACCGGGTGATCAGGTCCTGGAACGGCGCGGTGAACTCATTCGCGGCCGCGGTCGCCCGGTCCACGTGCGCGTCGCCGAGGACCTGCCGCCGCACCGCCATCCCTCGCGCCGACTGCTCCAGGGCCGCCCGCTCCTCCGCCGCCGCATCCTGATCCGGCATCAGTGGCTCCTCAGCTGTCCAGCGGCCGCCTCGCGTCAGGGCCGGCCTTGCCTCGCGCATCTTCCCACCCGGGCCTTGGTCAGTCCTGCAGGACCGACGAGCCCCCTAGCCCTTGGCGGTGAGGCACCCATGGATGTGCCATAGAGGTCGATAGAAGATCCCTGTGGCACATCCATGCGCGCGGTTGCCGGGCAGCCTGAGCGGCACCGGACCCCCGGCCCGCTGGCCCTGCCGCCCACCCGGTCGATGTGCCGTTGTACGGCTTCTGACCCTGGCAACGCCACATCGACCGGCAGCGAACGAGCCATGCTGGAAGCGACGTGGCGCGCGTGATGGATGGTCGCCTGATAAGCGGCGATGCGGATCCCGGCGCTGCGGCCCGCGACCCAACCCGATCGATGTGCCGTGGTACGGCCTCTAGCCCTGGCAACGGCACATCGATCGGTCATGCGGGTAAGCCACGCTGGTAGCGACGTGGCATGCGTGACCAGGAGGCGCTCAGCGGGGTGGCTGGGCCAGGCGCTGGGTGGTGGCCTGGTGGGCGGCGAGGGCGGCCTGGGTGAAGACCGACGCGGAGCCGAGGTAGGTGGCCGGGTCGAGGGCGTCCCGTAGCTGCACGTTGGTGATCCCGGCGGCGGTGATGGTGTGGCCGGTCTCGCCGGTGGTGAGGGCGTCGGCGAGCGGCTGACCGGCCAGGGCAGCGCTGGCACTGGCCCGGGCGACCAGGTCGTGCGCCTGGGTCGGCCCCAGAGCCGGCGCGAGCAGCGCGGCGACCTGCTCGGCCATCGGGAAGCCGCCCGCCGCGTCCAGGTTGGCCCGCATCCGGCACGCGTCGACGCGCAGGCCGCCCAGCAGTTCGGCGGTCCAGGCGGCGGCCGACCCGGTCAGCCTGAGCAGGTCAGCGAAGGTTTCCCACTCGGCGTGCCAGGCCCCGGCGGCCCGCTGGTGCTCCTGCTCGGCGGCCGCGGCCAGCGTGGCCAGCAAGCCGGGAATCCGCTTGGTGCAGCCCAGGATGAGGATGGCCACGACCGGGTTGTGCTTGTGCGGCATGGCCGAGGACCCGCCACGGCCCTCACCGCCTTCGCTGACCTCGGCGATCTCGGACTGGGCCAGCAGGGTGACGTCCCGGGCCAGCTTGCCGGTCACCGCGGCGGCACCGGCCGCGGCGGCGGCGACCTGGACCAGCCGCAGCCGGCCGGTGTGCCAGGGCAGCGGCGGCGCGGCGAGCCCGAGTTCCTCCGCCAGCAGCCCGGCCACCCGCGGCCCGGCCTCGCCGAGCGCGGCCAGTGTCCCGGCGGCCCCGCCGAACTGCACGGCCAGCCGGGTGGCCGCGACCCGGGCCAGGTCCTCCCGCGCCTCGTCAAGCCCGTTCATCCAGCCCGCCGCGACCAGCCCGAACGTCACCGGCACGGCCTGCTGCAGCAGCGTCCGGCCGATCATGATCGTCTCGTCGTGCTCCCCAGCCAGATCGGCGGCGGCGTCCGCGGCGCGGGCCAGGTCGGCCAGGATCGCGGTCAGCGACTGCCGGGCGATAAGCATCGCAGCGGTGTCCAGGATGTCCTGGCTCGTCGCCCCGGCGTGCACGGCGCGCGCGGCCGGCCCGTTCACCAGGCTGCGCAGCTCGCGGACCAGGGCGGGCACGGGGTTGCCGGTACGGGCGGCGGCCTCCCCCAGCGCGTCGAGGTCGAACAAGCTGGCGTCGGCGGCCGCGGTCACCGTCGCCCCCGACCCGGCGGCGGCCACCCCGGCCCGCTCGGCCGCCCGGGCCAGCGCGGCCTCGGTGTCGAGCATGGCCTGCAGCCAGGCGGTATCCCCGGTCCGCGCTACCCCGGCCCCGAACAGCCCGCCAAACAACCCGCCACCGTCAGCCATCGCCGAGCCCCATCTCAGTCCGCCGTGCCCGCAACCTTCCCCGCCACCAGCACTCGCCACCACCAGCCAGCCTCATTCGCTGGCCATTCTTCTCGCCCCGGCGCGCACCCGGCGCGGGGCCAGACCGTGCCGCCGGAGAGCCCCCTGGCCCTCGCATCTCGCATCCCACCTGCCATACGGTCATCACGCAACACTCTCGGCACGCACCGCCTCCCACCGGGCCGGTGCCCCAGCGGATCATCACCCGCCCCACGGTCGGCACGCGACGCTCCCGCACAACCCGCCTCCCACGGGGCCGGTGCTCAGCCGACGGTGGACGATCTGACCGCCTGCCCGTCTCGGCGCTCGCTTAACGGACGGTGGGCAGCCGGACGAGGAGTTCGGTTTCGCCGCGGAGGAAGCGGAGCTGAACTGCGGTTCGCCTGGCCGCGGTGGCCAGCGCGGTACGGACGTCGGCCGCACTGCGCGCCACGACACCGCCGACGGTAACCATCAGGTCCCCGCGGCTGATCCCGGCCTCAGCGGCCGGCCCGCCGGGCGCCACATCGGCCACCAGCAGCCCGGGAACGTCGGACAGCCCCACCGCGACCCGGCGGGCACGGGCCAGGTGGGCCGGCTCCAGCCACAGCCCGAGAGGCTCCGACAGGTCAATAACCGGATCTTCGTACGCGGCCAGCAGCCGGCGGAGGAGATCGGCCAGGTGCCGGCGGTCGGCCGGGCCCAGCGCGGACAGCAGCCGGTCCTCGTTGGCCAGGTGCACCGGCGCAATGTCGTCGAACAGCTGCAGGCCGCGGCTAGTGAGCTGGACGAGCTGGCCGCGGGCGTCGGCCGGGTCGGGCTCGCGGGTCACGATGCCGAGCTTCACCAGCCGCTCGATCCGCACGCTCACCGTGCCGGAGGTCAGCGTCAGCGCCTTCATCAGCCGGGCCTGCGGCAGCCGGTACGGCGACCCGGCCCGGCGCAGGTTCACCACCACCTGGAAGTCCGCGGCGGACAGCCCGTACCGGGAAAACACCTCGCTCAGCCCGGCCGCGATATACGTCCGCACCCGCTCCAGCCGGGTCACGATGCCGACCGGCGAGAAGTCGAGGTCCGGGCACTGCACCGCCCACTCCGCCAGGATCCGGTCCACCGTGTCCCGCTCCCCCCAGTCCGGATCCCAGTTCACCGGCCCACCACCCGGTCCGGCAACGGCGCCTCCTCAGCAGTCATGTCATCAGCCTAAAGCTTGGGCCGCTAAGCGGGATTAAATCCTTGGACTCAAGCATTGTTAGCCGATACTGGTGCGCCAGCGAACGGCAGCGACGGTGGATGCCGAGGGAAGGACAGCGACATGGCGAGGAACGTTGCGGTTATCGGGACCGGCCGGATCGGCGGCACGCTGGGGCGGGCGTTCGCCCGGGCCGGGCATCAGGTCACCTTCGGCACCCGCGGGCCGGCCGACGGGACCACGGCCGGCGACTCGGGGGCGGCCGAGGCCGCCATCCCCGACGCGCTCGCGGCCGCAGACATGGTGGTCCTCACGGTCCCGGGCTCGGCCGTGGCCGGCCTGATCGCCGAGCACACCGGTGCCCTGACCGGGAAGCTGATCGTCGACGCCACCAACAAGATCGGCGGCGACGGCCCCGCCAACAGCCATCAGGACGTCGCGGCCGTACCCGGCGCCCGCTACGCCCGGGCGTTCAACAGCCTCGGCGTGGAGAACCTCGCCGACCCGCATTTCGGCACCGAGACCGCCGACATGATCTACTCCGCCCCCGAGGCGGACCGGCAGCCGCTCGAGGACCTCATCCGCGCCGTCGGCCTCCGCCCGGTCTACGCCGGAGACGGCGCGCACGAGGTGGTCGACGGCGTACTCCGGCTCTGGTTCGCGCTGGCGATCGGCCAGGGCCGCGGCCGCCACCTGGCGTTCCGCGTACTCGACGACACCGGCGCCAGCTGACCCGGGCCAGCCTCCAAGGCACGCAGCCAGGCTCAGCCGAAAAGGTGCGTGCGCACGCACCTATCGAGTCGGGTCGGTCGAGGCTGACTGGGCGGGGTGACCCTGGCCGGGGCCTGTCCGGCCAGTCAGGCAGGCTCGGCGAACGATCGACGGGCCGGACGCCCTAACCGACAGCCGGGCGGGCTCGGCCGACAACCCAGCGGGCTCGGCGGCCGGGCAGACCGGCGGGTCGTTCGGCCGTAACCGGCAGCCGAGCGGCCTTGGCCGACGATCCGGTGGGCTTGGCGGGGTACGGGAGACTGGCCGGCGACCGGACGGAGCGGGCCGCCGTGGCGGGCGGTTTCGGCTGACGATCAAACGGGCCGGGCGCGCCTGGCCGGCAGCCGGGCGGCCTTGGCCGACGACTCGGCGGGCTGGGCGGCGGCCTGGCGGCTGACCCGCGGCCCGGCGGGCTGCCCTGGCCCTACCCTGGCCCAGCCCTGGCCGGTCCGCCCCCACAGCCTGACCTGGCCTGGCTCGGTCGTTTGGCCCCTGTAGCTCCCGGTCACAGAGGTCTATCCTCGGCTGTATGACCGTACAGACACCCGCTGTGGGCGGGCCCTCGCTGCCGCAGGAACGCCGCCTGGTGACCGAGATCCCCGGGCCGGCCTCGAAGGAACTGCTTGAGCGCCGCCAGCGGAGTGTCGCCCGCGGCCTCAGCCACGTGCTGCCGGTCTTCGTCACCGCGGCCGGCGGCGGCGTGATCGTCGACGCCGACGGCAACTCGCTGATCGACTTCGGCTCCGGGATCGCGGTCACCGGCGTCGGCAACAGCGCCGAGCGGGTCGTCCAGCGGGTCACCGAGCAGGTCGCGCGCTTCACCCACACCTGCTTCATGGTCGCCCCCTACGAAGGTTACGTAGAGGTCTGCGAGGAACTGAACCGCCTCACCCCCGGCGACCACGACAAGCGCTCCGCCCTCTTCAACTCCGGCGCCGAGGCCGTCGAGAACGCGGTCAAGATCGCCCGCTATGCCACCGGCCGGCCGGCGATCATCACCTTCGACCACGCCTACCACGGCCGCACCAACCTGACCATGGCGCTGACCGCCAAGAACATGCCTTACAAGCACCGGTTCGGCCCGTTCGCGGGCGAGGTGTACCGGATGCCGATGGCCTATCCGCTGCGCTGGCCGGGCGGCCCGGACCGCTGCCGCGAGGACGCCCTCGCGACCGTCACATCGCTCATCCACACCCAGGTCGGCGAGGACAACGCCGCCGCGATCATCATCGAGCCGATCCAGGGCGAAGGCGGATTCATCGTCCCGCCCGACGGCTTCCTGCCCGGGCTCGCCGAGTTCTGCCGCGAGCACGGCATCGTGCTGATCGCGGACGAGATCCAGAGCGGCCTGTGCCGCACCGGCGACTGGTTCGGCGTGGACCACGAGCAGGTCGTCCCCGACCTTGTGACCACGGCCAAGGGCATCGCCGACGGGCTGCCGCTGGCCGGCGTCACGGGACGAGCCGAGCTCATGGACACTGTCCACCCCGGCGGTCTCGGCGGCACCTACGGCGGCAATCCCATTGCCTGCGCCGCCGCGCTCGGCTCCCTGGAGACCATGGCCAAGGAGGACCTCGCAGGCAAGGCCCGGCGGATCGGCGAGATCATGCTCCCGAGACTCCGGCAGATCGCCGAGCGCACCCCCGCCATCGGCGACGTCCGCGGCCGCGGCGCCATGCTCGCCGTCGAACTCGTCAGGCCCGGCGGGATCGAGCCCGACCCGGCCGCCGCGGCAGCCGTGGCCAAGGCCTGCCACCAGGCCGGCCTGCTCGTGCTGACCTGCGGGACCTTCGGGAACGTGCTCCGCTTCCTGCCCCCGATGGTGATCGGCGAGCCGCTCCTCAACGAAGGCCTCGGCATCCTCGACGACGCCTTCGCCGGCCTGGCCAGCTAACCAGCCAGCCAGCCCACCCCCACCAGCCTGCTGGTCAAGGAGCGGGAAAGGACCAGAACCGGCATCTTGACCGCCCAGGATCCCGGGGTTACTGCTGGGTAGCAGCCATCGCCGGCGTCCTGGGAGGATCAATGCCGCGTCTGGTCCTGCGTCTCCGCCGTCTGCCGACCGCCGCTCGCGCCGCCCTGGCGGCGGGCGGGGCTTGCGCCCTGGCCATCCCGCTGGCGGCGGTCGCAGCCGCACCGGCCGGGGCCGCCATCACGATCAGCGCCGTCCCCACGGTCAACTACGTCGCGCTCGGTGACTCATACTCATCCGGCCTCGGCGCGGGCAGCTACATCTCCTCCAGCGGCTCCTGCGACCGCAGCACCGTCGCCTACTCCGCGCTGTGGGCCAGCGCCCACCGTCCGGCCTTGTACACCTCCGCGGCCTGCGCGGGCGCCACTACCAGCAGCGTCATGTCCAGCCAGCTGTCCGCCCTCAGCAGCCAGACCACCCTGGTCTCGATCACCGTCGGCGGCAACGACGTCGGCTTCGAGAGCGTGATGGAAACCTGCGTGCTCGAGTCGACCGGCAGCTGCGTCAGCGCGGTCAACGCCGCCGAGAACCAGGTCAGCACCATCCTGCCCGGCAACATGGACCGGGTGCTGTCCGCGATCAGCGCCGCCGCACCCAACGCCAGGGTCGTCGTCCTCGGCTACCCGGCCCTCTACGACCTGCCCAGGTCGTCGACCTGCATCGGCCTGTCCACCACCGACCGGACCGTGCTGAACCAGGCGGCTAGCCTGCTGGATCAGGTCATCCAGGCCGCCGCGGCCCGGCACGGCGACGTGTTCGGCGATGTCCGGGGACCGTTCACCGGCCACCAGATCTGCGACGGCGATGGCAGCTGGCTGCACTCGGTCAACATCTTCGACATCAGCGAGTCCTACCACCCGACGGCGGCCGGCCAGTCCGGCGGCTACGAGCCGGTGTTCGCCGCTAACGCGTAGCCGGCCGGCCTCCGCGGATCGTCGGACGCCGGGCCGGCCGGTGGCAACCCAGCATGACGTACGCTGTGGGTCACTAACCGGCCCCGGCGGCCGGCGCGGCAGTGGGCACAGGCAGTTGCCGCCGGGAGTATCGGGAGGTCACGTGCGGGGGCATTGCACTGGGATACGGCTGGCCGCGGCCAGCTTCGGGCTGGTCACGCTGGCCACCGCGGTCGCGGCGACCGCCGTGCCGGCTAGCGCCGCCCCGCGCGGCGCCACCAGCGCCGCAGGCGCCGCGCACGCCGCCGGCGTTCACTACGTTGCCCTCGGCGACTCCTACGCCTCCGGCCTGGGAACCGGCATTGAGCGGGGCAACTGCGACCGCAGCCCCGCGGCCTACGGGCCGCAGTGGTCCCGCGCCCACCACCCGGCCTCGTTCACGTTCGCGGCCTGCTCGGGCGCCACCGCCCGCAGCATCCGCATCCACCGGCTGTCCGCGCTCACCGCGGCCACCACGCTGGTCTCGGTCACCGCCGGCGGCAACGACGTCGGCTTCAGCGACGTGATCGAGACCTGCCTCATTGCGCCGACCCGCAACTGCCTGCTGGCCATCCGCGGGTCCGAGCACGCGATGATCACCTCGCTCCCCCGCCGCCTGGACCGGCTGCTCGCCGCGATCCGGCAGCACGCGCCGGCCGCCAAGGTCGTGCTGACCGGCTACCCGCTGCTGTTCGATCCGTCCCGGCCCGGGTCCTGCGCCCAGCTGAGCCACCGGGAGCAGGCCGAGTTCAACCGCGCGGCGAACCTGCTGGACGACACGATCAGGTCGGCCGCGGCCCGGCACGGCGCCGCGTTCGCCGACGTGCGGGCCGCGTTCCGGCACCACGCGATCTGCGACGGCGCGGCCTGGGTGCACGGCCTCGTCCTGTTCAGCCCGACCGAGTCCTTCCACCCGACCATCGCCGGCCAGACCCGCGGCTACCTGCCCGCCTTCACGGCCGCGGCCCGCTGAGCACCGGGCCTGCCAAGCACCGGGCCGCGCGGCCGGCCGGGGCGCGGAGTGGCCCAGTCCCCCGGCTGCGTACAGCATGAAGATCCCTCAGCCGGTGCGGCGCCGCACCGGCTGAGGGATCTTTAAGGATTACGGTTTGCTAGTCGTGGACCGGGAAGCCCAGGTTGACCCCGCCGTGGCTCGGGTCGAGCCAGCGCGAGGTCACGGCCTTGCCCCGGGTGTAGAAGTGGACGCCCTCGGTGCCGTGCACGTGGGTGTCGCCGAACAGCGAGGACTTCCAGCCGCCGAACGAGTAGAACGCCATCGGCACCGGGATCGGCACGTTCACGCCGATCATGCCGACCTCCACCTCGCTGGTGAAGCGGCGGGCCGCCCCGCCGTCGTTGGTGAAGATCGCGGTGCCGTTGCCGTACGGGTTGGCGTTGATCACGTTCAGCGCCTCGTCGTAGGACCCGGCGCGGACCACGGACAGCACGGGCCCGAAGATCTCGTCGGTGTAGCAGCTCATCTGCGGCGTGACGTGGTCGAGGACGCTGGGCCCGAGCCAGAACCCGGACGGGTCGCCGCCGGTGACCGGGTGCTCCCGGCCGTCGACCGCGAGCACCGCGCCGTCCCTGGTGCCGGAGTCCAGGTAGGACGCGACCTTGTCCCGGTGCGCCGCAGTGACCAGCGGCCCCATCTCGGCCTTCGCGTCGGTGCCGGGGCCGACCCGCAGCTTCGCCACCCGCTCGCCGATCTTGGCGACCAGCTCGTCGCCGATCGGGTCCACCGCGACCAGCACGGAGATCGCCATGCAGCGCTCCCCCGCGGACCCGAAGCCGGCCGACACCGCGGCGTCCGCGGCCAGGTCGAGGTCCGCGTCGGGCAGCACGACCATGTGGTTCTTGGCCCCGCCCAGCGCCTGCACGCGCTTGCCGGATGCCCCGGCCGTCTCCCACACGTACCGGGCGATCGGGGTGGACCCGACGAAGCTCACCGCGCGCACGCCGGGGTGGGTGAGCACCGCGTCCACGGCCTCCTTGCCGCCGTGCACGACGTTGAACGCGCCGTCCGGCAGGCCAGCCTCGGCCAGCATCTCGGCGAGCAGCAGCGACGCCGAGGGGTCCTTCTCCGACGGCTTGAGGATGAACGTGTTGCCGCAGGCCAGCGCGATGGGGAACATCCACATCGGCACCATGGCCGGGAAGTTGAACGGGGTGATGCCGGCCACCACGCCGACCGGCTGGCGGATCGAGTAGGCGTCCACGCCGGTGCCGACGTTCTCCGAGAACCCGCCCTTGAGCAGGTGCGGGATGCCGCAGGCGAACTCGACGACTTCCAGCCCCCTGGTCACCTCGCCCGCGGCGTCGGACTCGACCTTGCCGTGCTCGGCGCTGATCACCGCGGCCAGCTCGGGCCGGCGGGCCCGGAGCAGCTCGCGGAACGCGAACATGACCGCGGACCGGCGGACCAGCGAGGTGCCCCGCCAGCCGGGCAGGGCCGCGGTCGCCGCGGCCACCGCGGCGTCGACCTCTGCCGGGCCGGCGTAGTCCACCGTCCCGCTGACCTGGCCGCTGGCCGGGTTGTAGATGTCGCCGCGGGTGCCGGCCGGGCCGTCCCACGGCTTGCCGTTGATCCAGTGCGTGACGTGCTTCATCCCTGTTTGCCTTCCCGGCCTAGCCGGCCGCGTTCTGGTCGCTGACCGCGTGCAGGGCGTCGGTGAGGATGCCCAGCCCTTCCTTGGCGTCCGCCTCGGTCAGCGTGAGCGGCGGGGCCATCCGCAGGGTGTGCCCGGACAGGCCGCCCTTGCCGATGAGCAGCCCGCGGCGGCGGGTCTCCTCCAGCATCGCGGTGGCCAGCGCCGGGCTGGGCGCGCCGGTCGCCGGGTCGACGAGGTCCAGGGCGAACATCAGGCCCTTGCCGCGCACCTGGCCGGCCACCGGCACGCTGGCGGCGGCCTCCCGCAGCCCGTCGATGATCATGGTGCCGACGACCGCGGCGTTGCGCTGCAGGTCGTGCGAGAGCACGTAGTCCAGGGTCGCGCTGGCCGCGGCGGTGGACAGCGGGTTGCCGCCGAACGTGGAGATGCCGTTGCCGTGCAGCCCGTCCATCAGGTCGCCGCGGGCCACCACGCCGCCGATGGCGAAGCCGTTGCCCAGGCCCTTGGCGAACGTCATCATGTCCGGCGTCACGCCGTGCGCGCCGATGCCCCAGAAGTGCTCGCCGGTCCGGCCCCAGCCGGTCTGCACCTCGTCGGAGATGAAGAGGATCCCGCGGGTGTCCAGAATCTCCTTATAGGCGGCGAACAGCCCGTCCGGCGGCATCGTGAACCCGCCCACGCCCTGCACCGGCTCGGCGATCAGGCAGGCCGCGTCGCCCGCGGTGGCGGTGGCCAGCACGTACTCCAGGTCGGCGACCGCCGCGGCGGTGTACTCGGCGTCACTCATCCCGGCGAACGCGGGCAGGTGCCGGTCCGTGCCGTGCAGGTAGTGCACCGCGAACGGGGCCAGCTGCGAGCTCTTCCAGGCCCGGTTGCCGGTGATCGCGACCGCGCCGAACGACCGGCCGTGGTAGCTGTTCCGCAGCGCCAGCACCTGGTTGGATTTCCGGGCGGCGGTGGCCAGGAGCAGCGCGGTCTCGTTCGCCTCGGTGCCGGAGTTGGTGAAGAACACCTTGGCGTTCTCGATGCCGGACAGCCGCGCGATCTTCTCCGCCAGCTCGACCTGGTTCCTGATCAGGTACAGCGTCGAGGTATGCACGACACCCGTGGCCAGCTGGCGCTCGACGGCCTCGCGTACCTCGGGCACGTCGTAGCCGAGCATGTTGGTCAGGATGCCGCAGAAGAAGTCGAGATACGTGCGTCCGGAGGCGTCGGTGACCCGGCTGCCCTTGCCGCTGACGATCTCCATGGGCTCGTCGTAGTAGACGGCGACCCAGTTGGGGATGACACGGCGGTGGCGATCGAGGAGTTCTCCCATGCGCCCTAGTCTGCCCGGTCAGGCCAGGTCGCGGCCACCCGGCCAGCCGCCGCCAGGCCCGCCCAGGTCACCGCCGGGACCGGCCGGGCCGCCGGTGCCGGTTCGGGTGCCCAGCGTGTCGTCGAGCTCGCGGAGCCCCTCCAGCACCCGCCGCAGCGTCCCGACGTCGTCCAGCGCCCTCATCCGCCGCGGTGCCGGGAACATGCCCGGCACCCGGCGCGGCAGTGCCGCCGCTGGTCCCGCCCCGCCGCCCCGCCCGGGCACTTCCACCTCAGCCCACACCGCCTTCCCTCCCGCGCCAACCGGATAGTGCCCCCAGGACCGGGCCAGGCTGGCCACCAGCGCCAGGCCGCGCCCGTCCTCGTCCAGTTCCTGCGGCTGCTGCAGGGACGGCGCGCCGGGGCCCTCGTCCAGAACGATCACGAACAGGCTAGGCCCGATCAGGGTCAGCCGCAGCGTAACCATGGTCATCTGCCGCGGCCCGCCCCCGGCCCGCCGCGCCGGGCCGTCCAGTGCGCCTGCCCGGGAATTCCGCCGCGTGCAAGCGAATCAGTTGTGAAATAACGGTATACCTACGGAATCAGTTGACAAAACACCCATTCATGGCACGATGAGTACCAGAGGGAGGCGGTCTATGGCGCACACGCCGGGCACGCTGCCCGCGCCAGGCGGGCGGACGCGCGGCGATGGCTCGGCCCCGGGCCGGGTCATCCTCGACGACGTCTCCAAGCGGATCATCGAGCAGCTCCAGTCCGACGGGCGGCGATCCTACGCCGCCATCGGCAAAGCGGTCGGCCTCTCCGAGGCCGCGGCGCGGCAGCGGGTGCAGCGGCTGGTGGACGCCGGCGTGATGCAGATCGTCGCCGTCACCGACCCGCTCACGCTGGGGTTCCGCCGCCAGACGATGATCGGCATCCGCTGCGTGGGCGACCTCGAGCGGGTCGCCGACCTGCTGGCCGACATGGCCGAGATCGACTACGTCGTGATCACGGCCGGCTCGTTCGACCTGCTCGCCGAGGTCGTCTGCGAGGACGACGACCAGCTCCTGGAGATCATCAGCCGCGTCCGGATCATCCCGAGCGTGACCACCACGGAAACCTTCGTCTACCTCAAACTCCGCAAGCAGACCTACAGCTGGGGAACCAGATGAGCACAAACGGCAGCGACCACAAGACCAACCTGCAGGAGTCCGCGAAGCGGCATATGTGGCTGCACTTCAGCCGGATGTCGTCGTATGCCGGGAACGAAATGCCGGTGATCGTGCGCGGCGAGGGCCCGTACGTGTTCGACCAGCACGGCAAGCGCTACCTGGACGGCCTGGCCGGGCTGTTCGTCAGCCAGATCGGCCACGGCCGGACCGAGGTGGCCGAGGCGGCCGCCCGGCAGGCCGCCGAGCTGGCCTACTTCCCGCTCTGGTCGTACGCCCACCCGCGGGCCATCGAGCTGTCCGAGCGGCTGGCCGGGTTGGCGCCCGGCGACCTGAACCGGGTGTTCTTCACCACCAGCGGCTCCGAGGCGGTCGAGTCGGCCTGGAAGATGGCCAAGCAGTACTTCAAGCTCACCGGTCAGCCGGGCCGGTACAAGGTGCTCAGCCGGGACATCGCCTACCACGGCACCTCCATGGGCGCGCTGGCCATCACCGGCCTGGCCGCGATCAAGGGCCCGTTCGAGCCGCTGCCGCCGGGCGGGGTCCGGGTGCCGAACACGAACTTCTACCGCGCGCCGTCGTTCGTCGCCGATGACGTGACCGAGTTCGGCGTCTGGGCGGCCGACGAGATCGAGCGGGCCATCCTGCGCGAGGGCGCGGACTCGGTGGCCGCGGTGTTCCTCGAGCCGTGCCAGAACTCCGGCGGCTGCTTCCCGCCGCCGCCCGGCTACTTCCAGCGGGTCAGGGAGATCTGCGACCGGTATGGCGTGCTGCTCGTCTCCGACGAGGTGATCTGCGCGTTCGGCCGGCTCGGCTACTACTTCGGCTCGCAGCGGTACGGCTACCAGCCGGACATCATCACGTTCGCCAAGGGCATCACGTCCGGCTACGCCCCGCTCGGCGGCATGATGGCCAGCGACCGGCTGGCCGAGCCGTTCCTGCGGGACGAGGCGAGCTTCCTGCACGGCGTGACGTTCGCCGGGCACCCGGTGTCCTGCGCGGTCGCCATGGCCAACCTCGACGTGTTCGAGAAGGAGGACCTGCTCGGCAACGTGCGGTCCAACGAAGCGGCCTTCCGCGCCACCCTGGAGCAGCTGAACGACCTGCCGATCGTCGGCGACGTCCGCGGCGACGGCTACTTCTACGGGATCGAGCTGGTCAAGGACAAGGCGACCAGGGAGACGTTCTCCGACGACGAGTCCGAGCGGCTGCTGCGCGGCTTCCTGTCGCACGCGCTGTTCGACGCCGGCCTGATCTGCCGGGCCGACGACCGCGGCGACCCGGTCATCCAGCTCTCCCCGCCGCTGACCTGCACCCAGGAGCACTTCACCGAGATAGAGCAGGTCCTGCGCAGCGTCCTGACGGAAGCCTGGAGCCGCCTCTAAGGGCCGGTCCCAATCCGATCGATGTGCCGTTGCCTGGCTTCTTAGTCAAGCGATGGCACATCGATCGCTATCCGGCCGGGGGCGGGGCGGGCTGACCTGACCGGGCGACCGAAAGTTTTACCTGTTCGTTACGGCTGATCATGCCCGCAATGAGAGGGCTAGCGCGTCTGTAACACCGTGAGGCGGCGCGGGTGGCGCCGCCTCGGCGGGCCTACGGCGGGAGGACGCGATGGCGGGTGGCAACGAGAGCTGGCCAGACCTCGGCAGCCAGAACGAGCGGCTGGTGGTCCCGCTGGCCGATCAGGACGAACGGCTCGTCGACCCGCAGACCGCACAGCAGGCCGGGCTGCCCGTCGCCCCCCGCCCGCTGATCCCGCGCAGCCGCACCGCGGCCGGCGACGAGCCGGAGGGCCAGCCCGCCGGCTACGGCCGGCCGGGAAGCGCCGGCCGGGCCGGCGATCCTGGCGATTCCGGCCAGCGCGGCTGGAGCGGGCTGCGGCGGCTGCGCCGTGGCCGGCCGGCCGCGGCCGCCGCGGCGGTGACCGCCCTGGCCGCGGCGGCGCTGGCGGCCGGCAGCGGCCTGGCCGCGAACGACGTCTGGGCCGCCGGCGGCAAGCAGGTCGCGCACTGGAACGGTCATGCCTGGAAGCGCGCGTCGGTGGCCTCGCTGCTGCCGCCGAACACCATGTTCCAGCACGCCGCGCTGGCCGGCGTCTACGAGCAGTCCCCGACCAGCGTCTGGGCCGTCGGCTCGGGTGACCGGCAGGACGAGGGCGGCCCGGT
>DASVBE010000248.1:0-4788 GCA_036375995.1 Streptosporangiaceae bacterium
CGGGCCGGCGCTCGCCGCCATGGACCGCCACGGTGTCCATAGATTCGCCGTTTCCGCGCACGCCACGCCACCTCCTGCTGCGTCGTAACCTCCGCATCCATCACAACAGGCTCGCCGCGAACAGGCGAGCGATCAGCGCCATGGTGACCAGGGCCCAGGCGGCCAGCGCCGGCCAGGCGGCCAGCCAGCCGATCGAGTGCACGAACCCGATCCCGGCCTGCTGGCCCAGGCGGAGGCTCCCGGCCGCGTACATCCCGGCCGGGAACACGACCAGCCACAGGTCCGGCCGGTAGCGCAGCGGCAGCCGGTGGCGAAGGTGACGCCAGCCGCTGCGGGCCGCCAGCGGCACGATCAGCACGGTGGCCATCGCCCAGCAGGCCACCGCCAGGCCGGTGATCAGCCCGCGCCCGCCCCCCGTGGCGCTGGGCACCGCGAGCAGTTCCGCGCCCGCCAGCACCGAGATCGACGCGGCCCCCAGCGCCACCCAGTACGGCGCGGTCGGGTCCGCTGCGGGCAGCCCGGCCCGCCGCAGCCGGGCCGCGATCAGCGTCGACGTCACCAGGTACGCCGCCAGGCCCGCGCCCCACAGCACGGCCGCAGCCAGCCAGAAGCCGGCCCGCAGGGCCGGGTCCGGATCCGGGGCCGGGTCCAGGACCGCGGCGGCGTACACCGCCGCGGCGATGGCCAGCGACTGCAGGCCCACCGTCGCCAGGTACGCCGAGCCGTTGAGCTGGCTCCAGGTGATCGGCACGGCGCGGGAGGCCAGGCGGCCGGGCACCATCCAGGCCAGCGCCAGCCAGCCGGCCAGCGCCAGCACGCCCAGGCCCAGGGTGGCCATCGGGTGGCCGTTCAGCCCGAGGCCCGCGCCGGTCACGTCGGCCGCGGCGACGAACGCGAAGCCTGCGAAGGCCACGGCCGGGTCGCGCAGGTCGTCCCGGACCACCCCGGGGAACACCGCCAGCCGGACCGCCGAGGCCGCGGCCAGCGCGGCGAACCCCACCGCCGCGGCGGTCAGCAGCACCGCCGACACCGCGCGGTAACCGGCCAGCCGAAGCGCGATGGACACGATCCCGGTGGCCATTACCGCTGCGAAGTACCCCGGGGCGCACCGGCGCACCAGGCTGACAAGCAGGCCCGCGTCAGCCACCGCGGCGGCTTACGGCCAGGGCCCGGCCGGGCTCATATCGTCCTACGGTATATCGGCGCCGCGAGCGGCCGTCAGAATTACCGCTAGCGGGACTCGCCGAAGGAGTCCCCCCGGACACGGCCTGGCCCGCCCGTGACCGTCAGGCCGGCGTCAGCTCTCCTCCGGCCGGTAGACGAGCAGCCCCGCCGGGCGCTTGCGGACGGTCAGCGACGGCTCGGTCTCGACCGCCTCGCCGTCCACCGACAGCAGGACCTCGCCGCCGTCCGCCGCGGCGATCCGCAGCGAGTCCGCGGTCCAGGTCCGGTAGACCCGGGACCGGGACAGCGTGCCGAGCAGCACGGCCAGGATCAGCCGGGTCCTGGCCAGCGGCTGCTGACCGTCTACCAGGCGGATGTCGAGCTGGCCGTCGGCCAGGTCCGGGCGGTACGAGGGCGCGGCCCCGGCCGGCTCGTAGACGCAATTGCCGGCGAACAGCAGCCAGACCCGCCGTGCCCGCCCGTCCACCGTCAGGCCGATCGGCCGGCTGTGGCGCAGCACCCGGACCAGCGCGACCAGCACGGCGGGCCATTTGCCCAGCCGGTTTTCCAGCGACTCCCGGGCGCGCACCAGGTCCACGTAGATCCCGGTGCTCGCGGTGTTCAGGAACGCCTGGTCGCCGGCGTCGGCCACGTCGACCAGCACGCTGTCCCCGGCCCGCAGCGCCGCGATCGCGTCCGCCGCGGACCGCACGCCGAGGTCGGTGGCGAAGTGGTTGAACGTGCCGGCCGGCACGACCAGCAGCGGCAGGCCCTTGTCCGCGGCGATCCCGGCGGCCAGCCGCACCGAGCCGTCGCCGCCGGCCATGCCCAGCACGCTGGCCGTGGCCGCGGCCTCGTGCAGCAGCGCGGGCAGGTCGCTGCCCTTCTCCGCGCGCACCACCTGGGCCTGCGGAAGCTCGGCGGACAGGAAGCCGGCCAGCTCCTCCGACGAGGTGCCCGACGCCGTGTTCATCACCAGCACCAGGCCCGCGCCGTCCGGCACCGCGGGTGCCTCCCGGCGCGGCCGCGCGGCGCCCGCCGGGGCCTGCGCGCGCCGCGGCCACCAGCGCAGGGTCAGCGTGCCGGCCGCCACGCCGACCGCGAACCCGGCCGCCACGTCGGACGGGAAGTGCACGCCGGTCACCACCCGGGACGTGCCGACCGCCGCGGCCAGCGCGCCCACCGGGACGGCCAGCAGCGGCCGTTCCAGCGCCACGCCAGTGGCGAAGGCCGCCGCCGAGGCGGCGTGCCCGGACGGGAACGAGGCGGTCCGCAGCCGCCGGGACAGCTGCCGTGCCGCCGGGATCTCCGCCTCTGGCCGGACCCGCCGGATCAGCCGCTTGGCCGCCACGTTGGTCGCGGTGCTGGCGATCGCGATCGAGCCGAGCCCGCGCAGCGCGCCGCGGCGGGCCCACTTGTCCCGGCTGGCGGCCAGCCCCGCGGCCACCCCGAACCACAGCACGCTGTGGTTGGCGGCCTGGCTGAGCGCGGGCATCACCCGGTCGAGCGCCGTCGAGTGGGTGGCGTGCACCCGGGCCATGACGGCGCGGTCGCCGTCAGCGATCCAGGTCCGCAGGGACCTGCGGCGGGCAGCGGCTGGCACTGATCATCTCCTCGGCGGCGCAGGCTGGGGATTCGCGGTCAGAAACCCCCAGATACCCGCGCCAGGCTGTGTTAGTCGCTGGCTGTGCTTGCTGGCGAGCGCAGGGCCGCTTTAGGGGCGCTGCCTTCCCTCCTCGCTCCCCCGGCGCTCCTTCGTCGCGCCTCATCGCTCGTCAGGAAAACAGCGCCGCGGCCCTGCGCTCGCTGGCCGGCTCCGCCGGCGGCTTGCTGGCTCGCTGCCGGCCGCGGCGGGCGCGGGCCTGGCGGCTGGTTGACGGGCCGGTCCGCGGGCAGCAGCGGAACCTGTTCTGGCCCTGGCCGCGGCGGCCGGGTCCGCGGCGTCCCAGCTGATCAAGCACCTGGTGCGGCGGCCCCGGCCGCCGCATCCGCTGGTCCATGCCGACTTCGGGTCGTTCCCCTCGGGCCATGTGATCACCACGGTCGCGGTCGGCCTGGCGCTGACCGCCGCGCTGGCCCGGCCGGCCCGCCGGCCCGTCTGGCTGGCCGCCGGGCGCGACCGCCCGGGCGGCCGCTCCCTTGACAGCTCGTCTACCGCGAACCACGATCACGCTTAACGTCCCTGGCCAGCGGGGCTGGACCCCCGGCCCGTCCGCGCGGGGGCGGCAGAGCGCGGGAGGCGGTCGGCAGATGGGCAGGGAACGGCTGGCGCGGTACAGCCTCGCCGGACCGGAGAACCAGGCAGCGGTGGACGCCGGGCTGGCAGGCGGGAACTGGTTCCGCAGCGCGATTCCGCGGCCCCGGATGAAGCAGCTGATGCGGCGCAGCGACGGCCCGGCCCTGCGGGACACCGCGATCTGGTTCGGCCTGCTGGCGGGACTCGCGGCCGCGGTGATCGCGCTCTGGGGATCCTGGTGGGTCCTGCCGTTCGTGCTCGCGTACGGGATTCTGTACGGCTCGTCGTCCGACTCGCGCTGGCACGAGTCCGGCCACGGCACCGCGTTCCGGACCCGCTGGCTGGCCCAGGTCCTGTACCAGATCGCGTCCTTCATGATCATGCGGGACCCGACGACCTGGCGGTGGAGCCACACCCGGCACCACACCGACACGCTCATCCTCGGCCGGGACCCGGAGATCGCCGCGATGCGCCCCGCGAGGCTGGCCAGGATCATCGCCAACCTCGTCGGCCTGGTCGACGTGCCGGTCGCGTTCATGCTGATGTTCCGGCACGCCGCGGGCCGGCTGACCGCCGACGAGGCCGACTACGTGCCCGAGCAGGAACGGCACAAGGTGTACCGGACGGCCCGGATCCATCTGGCCTGCTACGCGGCGACGATTGCCGTGGCCATCATCTTCCGTACCTGGCTGCCGGTGGTGCTGATCGGCGGCCCGCGGCTGTACGGCGCGTGCATGCTGATCGTGTACGCGCTGACCCAGCACGCGGGCCTGGGCGAGAACGTGCTCGACCACCGGCTCAACACCCGCACGGTGAAGATGAACGTGGTCAACCGGTTCCTGTACTGGAATATGAACTACCACGTCGAGCACCACATGTTCCCGATGGTCCCGTACCACCGGCTGCCCGCGCTGCACGAGGAGATCAAGCACGACCTGGCCCCGGCCTACCCGTCGATCTGGGCGGCCTACAAGGAGATCATCCCGGCGATCCTGCGCCAGCTCCGCGACCAGGACTACTACATCCGCCGCGAGCTGCGGCCCGGCGCCGCGCCCTACTACCAGCCCAGCGCTGCCGCGGACGGGCGGGCCCGGCCGCTGGCCCCCGTGCCTGCGGCCTGAGTGCCTGCGGCCTGAGGAGGAGCCGATGGCCCAGTGGGTCGCCGCCTGCCAGACCAGCGACATCGACCCCGAGGACGTGATCCCCTTCGACCACGGTGGGCGGGCGTACGCGATCTACCGCTCGCCCGGCGACCGCTACTACGCCACCGACGGGCACTGCACGCACGAGCAGACGCTGCTCTGCGACGGCCTGGTCATGGACGACGTGATCGAGTGCCCGATGCACAACGGCCGGTTCGACTACACCACCGGCCGGGCGCTCGGCGC
>DASVBE010000009.1:0-49504 GCA_036375995.1 Streptosporangiaceae bacterium
GTGAGCAGGGCGGTGACGATGCCGAACGTCTCGTCGCCGGGCCGCACGTCGGTCAGCCCGAGATCGCAGCAGGACAGCACGACCATCCGCGGCACCCGGGCGAGCCGCTGCAGGTCGTAGCCGAGCAGCGGGCCGCCGTCCAGTTCCAGGGTGGCGAACAGCGCATTCTCGGCCTGATGCTGGCCGTGCGCGGCGACGTGCGCGATCCCGGCCAACTCCAGGCCGGCCAGGGTAGCGGCGGGGGTGGCCGCTTTGCCGGTCAGCACGGTGGCTTCCTTGTGCCAGGCGGCGACCGCGGTGATCTCCGCGTTACCGCGGTCGTTGCCCGGGCCGGCCACGAGCAGGGCCGGCCCGGGCGTGGCCTGGCGCTGGCGGGCGGCCAGCCAGGCGGTGGCCGACGGCGCGACCGTGACCGGCCGGCCGGCGCAGCCCGGCAGCACCGCCCACGGCACCGTGGCCAGCAGGCCGGTCGGCACCACGACCAGGTCCCGGTCGCCGGCGTCGGCCAGGAGCGGGTTGAGCACGGCCGCGGTCACCGCGGCGGCGTCTCTCGCGGTGGCTTCCCGTACCGCCGTGGCCAGCCTTTCCGGCAGTACCCGGCCCGCCTGCGCGTCCAGGTCGGCGCGGAGCCGCAGCACGGCCTCGGCCGCGGCGGCGTACCGGCCGAGCGGCCGCAGCCGCGCCCGGCCGCCGGTGACCACCAGCGCGGCCAGGTCCGGGCCCTGCCGCAGGTAGCTGACCAGGGCCGCGCCGCTGAGGGCGGCTCGTACGGCAGCCAGCGGGGCGGGCGCCGCGGGCGGGACGGCACGCCGCCCGGGGGTAGCCCAGGACTGCTCGCGGACCCGGCGCTGGAGTGCGTCGATCCGGGCGGGCAGGCCGCCGGCCGGCCGCCCGGCCAGCTCCGCGGCCCGCAGCGAGTGCCGGGCCTGGCGCAGTTCCTCCAGTGCCGCCGCGGCGGCCGGGTGGTCCGGCGGCCGGACCGGGGGCAGCAGCAGAGCCTGCGCCCGGGCCCGCTCGGCCCACCGGTAGACGGCGGCCGCCGAGCCGCTCGCGGCCGCCGCGGCCAGCCCGGCCCGGGCCAGGTCCTGCCCGTGCACCGCGGCGCCGGTCTGCAGGTCGAGGCAGCCGAACTGGGCCCGGTGCCGGTGCAGCGCGGTCAGCCCGGCGGTCAGCTCGCGGGCCGCCGCCGCGGGCTGGCCGGTGGCGGTGGCCAGCTCGGCCCGGGTCAGCCGCCACAGCAGCCGGGTGTCCAGCCGGTCGATGCGGCCGGGACGGCCGGCCCGGTCCGCGGCCCTGGCGGCCGGACCGGGACGTCCGGTGCGGATCATCGCCCGGGCCGCGACCAGGCCGGCCACCCGGGCGTCCTCGGCCAGCCCCAGCCGGCCGAGCCGGCCAGCCAGCGCCTGGGCGCGGGTGGCGATCACGGTGGCGGGGTCGCCACCCGCGGCCAGGCTGGCCCGCAGCCCGGTCAGCGCGGCGATCGCGGTGCGGCGGGCGTTGCCGCGCTGCCGGAACCGGGCGGCGGCGTCCGCGGCCCACTGCGCGGCGGCGTCCGGCTGCCCGGCCAGCAGCGCAGCCTCGGCCCGGACCTGCGCGGCGTCCGCCGCGGTGTAGCTGAGCTGCTGCGCGGCGGCCTGCTCGGCGGCGTCCGCCAGCTCCCGGTCGGCCTCGCTGAACAGCCCGGCGGCCAGCAGCCCGCGGGACCGCTCGACCGCGAGGCTGGCCAGCCGGCCGGGGGCCAGCCGCTCGTAGTCGGCCCGGGCGGCGGCGAACGCGGCCAGTGCCGCGGGCAGGTCGCCGGCCACCACGTCCATGCAGCCGAGGTTGACCCGGCTGAGCGCGACGTGCAGGGCCAGGCCGTGGCGGGCCGCGATCTTGCCGCAGCGGTCCAGGTCGGCCCGGGCCTGACGGATGTTCCCGGTCTCCAGGTGCACCAGGCTGCGGTTGTTGAGCGCCTTGACCAGGTCCAGCGGGCTGGCCCGCTCGGTGAGCAGGGCGACCGCCTGGTCGTACTGGGCCAGGGCCAGGTCGTAGCGGCCGCTGCGCTTGAGCAGCAGGGCCCGCTGCGCGTGCAGGACGGGCCGCTGGGCCGCGGTGACGTGCTGCTCGGCCTCGTCCAGCAGGGCGAAGCCGGTGTCCACCTGGCCGCGCTCGGACTCGGCCCAGGCCAGGCTGATCAGCAGCCGGCCGTGCAGCTCGGCCAGGGCAGGACCGCCGCCGCTCTGCGCGGCCTGGCTGGTCAGCCGCAGCCCGGCGCGGAGCGTGCGGACCGCGCTGGCCGGGCGGCCGTTGTCGCTGGCCGCCAGCCCGGCCGCGTGCAGCCGGGCGACCCGGTCCGCCAGGGCCTGGGCCGGGGCCTGGGCGGGGGCTTGCGCGGCGGGGGCCTGCGCGGGCACGTCCGAGGGTCTCAGAGGGTGAAGGCGGGCGTCACGACCCGCGGGGCGGTGCCGCCGGGCGGCGGCTGGACCAGCAGCTGGGCGATCCCGCGCGGGACCCGGTCGAACACGAACCGGCCCGCCTCATCAGCGGTGGCGGTGCGGGACGGGGCCGGTTCGGGCAGCCGCAGCTCGACCTGGAGCGCGGCGGCCGGGGCCAGCCAGCCGTCGATGCGGACCTGGCCCTCGGGCTGGGCCACGATCGAGATCAGCACGGTGCGGCTGCCGGCCTCGAAGGTGATCGAGTGGGTCCGCTCGCTGCTGCGCGCGCCGGACCCGGCGGTCAGCTGCTCGCTGAGCCTGGCCACCTCGGCGTCCACCGACTCCAGCGCGATCGCGAACGAGACCTGCTCGTCCAGCCCGGGCGGCGGCGGGTCGAGCAGGTCGTCGAGCACCGCGAGCCGGTCCAGGATCGCCTGGTCGCCATCGTCAAGCAGGCCCTCAGCGCCGAGTGGGCCCTCCGCCGGGACAGTCATGGTCCGCTCCAGCTGGGGTCGGCGGCCAGCAGGGCCCGGAGCTTGGCCAGGCAGCGGCCGCGGGTGGGGCCGATGCTGCCGACCGGCATGCCGAGCGCCTCGGCGACTGCGGTGTAGTCGGGCCGGCTGACCTGCGCGACGATGCGCAGCAGCTCCCGGCAGCGGTCGGGCAGCAGCCGGAAGGCCCGCCACAGGGCCCGGTCCCGTTCGTCGGTGAGCAGCTGGTCGCCCGGCCGCGGGCCGGGGTCGGGGACTGCGTCGAGGCTGTCCGCGGCACCGGCCGGGGGGGCGTAGCGGCGGCCCTGCTCGCGGACCCGCCACGCCTCCCGCCGGGTCGCGGTGATCAGCCAGGCGGTCAGCGCCTGCGGGGAGCGGATGTCGTTCAGCCGGCGCACCAGCTCCAGCCAGCTGGTCTGCACCACGTCGGCCGCTTCCTCAGTGGCCAGGCCCTGCGCCCTGGCCACCCGCCACAGCAGCGGGTTCAGCTGGGCCACGACCTCGCGCATCGCGGCCTGATCCCCGGCCCTGGCCTTCTCGAAGGACGCGCCGAGCCGGGCCGCGCGGTCGGCTGCCGCGTGGCCCGGGCCGGTTTGCGCGTGTCCAGGGCCGGCTCCCCCGCGACCGAGCGTCACAGCCGCCATGCTACGGGTGCGCCGCGCGCGGCGGCAGGGGCAAGCCCGGCGCCAGGCCGCAGGCCAGCTGGGCCGCGACGAACGCAGCCGCGAAAGAGGTGCCAGACCACCACGCGAAGCTTTCGGCTTGCACCGGCTGGGCGGGGTCGTCGAACGGCTTGGAGATCTGGTGCTGTCCCGCACCGGTGAAGGTCAGCGGGTGGATGCTGATGATTTCCGTGCCGATCCAGCCCCGGTGCACCCAGGGCCCGAAGTTACTGTAGGGCTCTATCTCGCTGCCGGACTTGATAGCGCCCACACTGATCACCGGCAGGCCGGGCTCGGCGGCGAAGGCAGCCGGGTAGACCAGCTCGTCGGAGCCGTCGTTGCCGGCCGAGGCGACCACCCTGACGCCGTTCCGGGCGAGCACCTTGGCCACCGCCTCCCGCACATTGGGCAGTGTGGCGTCATTGGGGACGGCCCGCCGCCCGAAGGACATCAGCACGATGTCAGGCTTCACCGCCTGGGTGACGGCCAGCCAGTTCAGCGCGTCGATCACGGCGCTGTCGTCGGCCTGACCCGAGCTGTCCATCACCCGCATGGACAGGATCCGCGCCTGCGGTGCGGCCTGCCGGATCAGCCCGGCGATGAAGGTTCCGTGTCCCCAGTGCGTGCCCTCAGGGGCCCCAAAGGCGAACGGGCCGACCGGCCCGATGGGCGAACGCCAGCCGTCCAGGCCATCCGCGTCCTGCAGGAACGGCAGGCTGACCGGCTGCAGCAGGTCACCCGTGTCACCCAACCAGAAGTGCGGCCGCACGCCGCTGTCCAGGAGCGCGATCACGGGGTGCGGGGCATCCGGGTTCCAGGGCTCTGCGGGCCCCAGTTCGCTGTCCGGGGCCGGGACCCAGCCCATCCCGTGCCCGCTCTTCTTACCGTCCGCGAAGAACACGCCCGGGACGATAGTGCCCGCCCCGGCCTGCGGGTCTGCGTACAGCTCGGGCAGGCTCGGGTCGGCGGACCGGGCGGCCTGCACTGCGTTCTGGATGGCCAGCGGGTCCGCATGGATGGCCAGCGGGCCCGCATCGATGTCTATCGGCACCCTGATCAGGTCCGCCAGGCGGCTGCCGGGCGGGTTCTCCGCCGGTTCACCCAGCCGCTGTCCTATCCCGGCGCCCGCCAGGACCTGGTTGATCAGGCCGATGTCCCCCGGCTTCAGCTCCCCGGCCCGGGCCAGCATGTGGCCTCTCTGGTATGTCCCGGTCATCGCTGCCCTCCCTGTTGTCGGCGCACCGCGTGCGCAGCGGCCAAACGATGAGGGGCCGCGCCGGCCGCGCTGATACCTCCATCGTGGTGCCGCCGGGCACGGCCCGGCCACTCCTGGCGCGGCCTGCGCTGCTGTTTCTAGCGACCCGGACGTATCTGGCGGTGTGGTCCGGCCCCGTACCGGTCATCGCGCGGGATCCCGCGCACTGCAGAAAGGACTAGCCATGCCGCAAGACAGACTGGATGTCTTCCTCGCGGTCGGGCACGGGGTGGAGGACAACGGGATCTTCGACCCGGGCGCGATCGGCACCGACGGACGGATGGAGCACCTCGAGGCGTTCCAGGTCTGCACGTTCGCCCTCGCCGCGATGCGGCGCTCCGGGCTGACCGTGGTCAGCGAGACGGCCCAGGGCGCATCACACGATCCGGATTTCCAGGGTTCAGCGCGCCGGGCCAACGAGCTCAACCCCAGGGTGGCCATCGAGGTTCACTTCGACTCTCACAACGGGGTCCCCGGGTACGCCGGCCAGTACTTCTCGGAGCAGGGCCGGCAGCTGTCCGCCAAGATCGGGGCGGCCTTCCAGACCAGGAACCTGCCCCGGGCGGCCGACGTGCAGCGACCCGAGCTGCTCTTCCTGAACTCGACGAACATGCCGGCCCTCATCCCGGAGATCAACCGGGTGCACGACTTCCCGGTCGGGGTGAACCGGGCCCAGGGCGAGGCGCTCGCCGAAGGCGTGTGCGCCTTCCTCGGCCAGCCGTTCAAGTCCCCGGCCGGCGGACCCGACGAGATCGACCACCCGCACCCGCATCCGCACGACAACGGGCCGGTGACCGAGAACAGCAAGCTGCTGGCCGCGCCGCGGGCCCCGGCCCACCAGGCCCGGGAGTTCCTGCTGGGCCTGTCGCACGGCGAGTACACGAACCACGACGTCGAGGTCATCGTCGACGGCTACTACGCCACGGCGATCGCGGTGGGGCTCGACCCGCTGCTGGTCGTGGCCCAGATGTCGGAGGAGACCGGGCACCTGACCTCGTTCTGGTCGCAGCGGCCGCGGCGGAACTTCGCCGGCATCGGGGTGACCGGCAAGGAGGGAGTGGGCAACAAGTTCCCCAGCCTGACCGCGGGGATCCGCGCCCACACCGGCCGGCTGCTGGCCTACGTGCTGCCCGCCGGGGCGGGGAACCCGGCCCAGGCCGCTCTGATCAGCGAGGCGCTGCAGGCCCGGGACCTGCCAGCCGACCGCCGGGGCATCGCGCCCACGCTGGCCGGCCTGTCGGGCAAGTGGGCGACGGACAAGGACTACGCAGCCAAGGTCGCGTCGGTCGCGAATCAGATCCGCAACGGGTCATGACCACGCCAGGCCCCGGCGCCGCGCGGCGCCGGGGCCGCGGCCGCACGGCCGCTAGCTGAGGGCTCTCGCTTCCTCGCGCTTGATTGCCCAGCGAACGGGCGCCTATGCGGAAGCAGGAGGAGAAGTCAGGGGGCCGTGGCGGGCTGGGGCTGGACCGGCTGGGTGAGCGACGCTGCGGCCGCTACTACCGCGGCCCGGTGGGCGGCTAGCCGGGCGGGCGACCAGGGCGATTCGGCGGCCAGTTCGCGGAGCGCGGGTGAGGCGGTGAACCAGGCTGTGGCCAGGCCGATGACCAGGGCCAGCACGTCGGCGGGGGCCGCGCCGGGCAGCGGGCCGGGGCCGGGCAGGGCGGCGAGCGCGGCCAGCTTGGGCCGGTAGATGTCCATCTCGACGGTGGCCGGCTCGGGCCGCTCCAGCTGCTTCCACGCGTTCAGCCGGAGCGCCTCCGGGTGGGCGGCGACCCAGTCGAACAGCGCCCCGGCGTAGCCCGGCAGGTCGGCGGGCGTGAACGGGACCGCGTCCGCGAGCACGCCGAGCTGGCGCTGGACGACGATGTCGAACAGCTCTTCCTTGGTGCCGAAGTGCACGTAGATCAGCCGCTTGTTGGCCCCGGCCCGGGCCGCGATGCGGTCCACCCGGGCGCCGGCCATCCCGTAGGCGGTGAACTCCTCGGTCGCGGCCTGCAGCAACCGGGCCTTGGTCGCGCTCGCGTCGGGCGGCATGGTCACACCTTACCGTAGATAACTATCTAGTTATTGACGTACCCGGCCGACCGTGCCAGGATGCGTAGTTATCCAGTTAGTTACCAGGAAGGCTGCCGCCATGACCGCCGCCGGATCCGTTCTCATCACCGGGTGCTCCTCGGGCATCGGCCAGGCCGCCGCGCTGGCCCTGCACGAGGCCGGCCGCACCGTGGTGGCCACCGCCCGGAACCCGGCCACGCTGTCCGGCCTGGCCAGCCGCGGGCTGCGGACGCTGGCCCTGGACGTGACGGACGAGAGCTCCATGCGCGCCGCGGTGGACGCGGCCGGCCCCATCGATGTCCTGGTCAACAACGCCGGGTACGGCCTGTACGGGACCGTCGAGCAGCTGCCGATGGCGGAGATCCGGCGGCAGTTCGAGACGAACTTCTTCGGCCTGGTCCGGCTGACCCAGCTGGTGCTGCCCGGCATGCGCGCGGCGGGCGGCGGGCGGATCCTCAACGTGTCGTCCATGGGCGGCCGGGCCACGCTGCCCGGCGGCGCGTTCTACCACGCCTCCAAGTACGCGGTCGAGGCGCTCAGCGACGCGCTGCGGATGGAGGTCGCCCGGTTCGGCATCGACGTGGTCCTGATCGAGCCGGGCCCGGTGCGCACCCCGTGGAACGACGTCGCGGCCGGCTCGCTGGCGGCCAGCGTGGCGCCAGGCGGCAGTGCGGCAAACGGCGGTGCCGCAAACGGCAGCGCGGCAAACGGGAACGGCGCGGACCCGTACGCCGGCTTCAAGGACGCCGTCACCGCGGCGTTCAGCACCGCCACCGACGGGCCGCTGGCCCGGTTCTCGTCCTCGGCCGACGACATCGCGAAGGTCATCACCCGGGCCGTGACCGCGCGCCGGCCGCGCACCCGGTACCTGATCAACCCGGTCGCCCGCACCACGGTCACGCTGCGCCGCTGGCTCCCGGACCGGGCCTACGACGCGGTCCTCCGCCGCCAGTACCACCTGCCCTGACCGCGGAATGACCAGAGCATGTGCTGCCGCCCCCAGCCGAACACCCGCCGGGTCGGTGCAGGCCGCGCGCGGCAGCATCACCGACGAGCCGAAAGGCCGCGGCGATAGCGCGAGCGCGGCCCCGTCGACCGGCGCGGCGGGATTCCGGACGGGATCGGCGATATGCCCAGATTAGGGACAGACGGGCAGCCGGGACTGCCAGCGGACGGTAACGGATCACCCGGGCGCCCCGCGGCAGGCCGCCGGGCAGCCGCGGGGCGCCCGGGTGATCCGTGATCCGTGCTCTGTCCGGCAGGCCTATCCGGCCGCCCCGGCCCCGGGCAATGCAGCCCCGGGCGGTGCGGCCCCGGGCGGTGCGGCCCCGGGCGGCGCGGCCCCGGGCAGCGGCAGCCAGGTGCCGAGCGCCACCGCCGCGGCCTTGCCGGACGAGTTGTACACCACCGAGCCGGCCGCGATCTTGCGGCCGCCGATGGCCAGGAGCCAGCCGGCCACCACGTACGAATGGCCGGCCAGGACCGGCCGCAGCGGCCGTACCTTCAGCCGCCCGAGCACGTAGGGCGGCAGCCCGGGCTCGATGGCCCCGAGCCCGCCCGCGCAGTCCAGCGCGGCCCACACGAACTCGGTCCGCACCTGGCCGTTCTCGCCGGCAAGCTCCTCCCCCGGCCGCCACTCGTCGGCCAGCACGTCCCGCCCCGGCAGCGGGCCGGGGATGATGCCGAGACCGCCGTCAGCGGGCCCGCGGTCCGGCCCGCAGACGAAGCAGCCGGGGAACGGGTGCTGCGCCCGGTTCACGCGCGGCCCGGCCCGGCGGCCCGCCTCGCGGGCCTGGGCCGCGGCCACCGGCGCGGGCGGCGGCGACCCCAGCACGCCGAACCCGTCCTTCGGCGACCTGACCTCCGGCCGCAGGCCCAGCGTCGCCGCCTCCGCGACAAGCTCGGTCCCGTTCAGCAGCACGGCCTGGCCGTCGCCGTCGGTCTTCACGTTCAGCTCGACGCCCAGCGGGGCCGGCCGGCGCAGCGTCACCTCCGCGGCGCCCGCGGGGTCCACGTGGGCGGCGAGCAGGCCGCCCACGTACCCGCCGTTACCCACGCCAGGCGGGCCGCAGTAACGCGGGTCGATGATCACCAGGTCACCCCTGCCCGGCCGCCACCGCAGCCGCGCCCGCCGCCACCGCAGCCGCGCCCGCCGCCGTCTTCCCGGCCAGCAGCCGCTTCACCTCGGCCGCGCCCGCGATCGTCTCCTCGGGGTCCAGGCCCTGCGGGATCAGGTTGAACTCGGTGCAGCCCTCGGCCACGTACCCGGCCAGGAACTCGGCCACATCGGCCGGAGTGCCGTACGGCGAGTACCGCTCGAACCGCTCGAACGGCAGCCCGTAGAAACCCTGCATGGCCGTGGCCAGGATGTCCCGGCCCTGCTCCCGGGAGCCGGCCAGGCCGCACCACACCTGCATGGCGTGCCGCCGCGGCGGGTCCGCCCGGCCCACCTGCCCGGCCTCGTCCGCGGCCAGCTGGACCGCGGCCGCGTACCGGCGCGGCGAGTTCCAGATGCCCAGCCAGCCGTCACCGAGCCGGCCCGCACGCCGGATCGCGACGTCACTGCGGCCGCCGACGATGATCGGCACCGGCGGCGCGGGCGCCGGCCCGATCACCGCGTCCTCGAAGCCGTAGAACTCCCCGTAGCAGCTGGCCGGCTCGCCGGTCAGCAGCCGGCGCAGGGCGGTCAGCGCCTCGTTCATCCGGCGGCCCCTGGTGGCCGGGTCCACGCCGCAGATGGACACCTCGTGCCGGTCCTCGCCGCCGATCCCGACCCCGAAGACCAGCCGGCCGGGGGCGACCCGGCCGAGGTCGGCGATCTGCCGGGCGACCAGCACCGGGTGCCGCAGCGGCAGCAGGTAGACGCCGGTGTGCACGGGCAGCGTGGGATGCAGCGCGGCCAGCACGGCGGCCTGGGTGAGGCCGTCGAAGCCGAACCCGGCGAAGCTGACGTGGTCGCCGACGCACACGTGGTCGAGGCCCGAGTCGCTGACGGCGGCCAGCAGGCGCACGGTGGCCGCGGTGTCGGGGTTGAGCCCGGCCAGCGGGGTGGGCAGGAACATGCCGACCCGGGGCGCGGTGCCCGCGGTTCCCGGTCCAGCCGGGTCGGTCAGGTTGGTGCTGGTCATGCGGCTCGCTCTTCCTTCCGGGCAATATGCCCCTGTCCGGCGGCCCGGACTTCGTTGCCCTGCACGTCGGTGCGGGCCCGCTCGCTGCGGGACCTGAGGGCGGGGATCACGGCGGGCACCTCGGCCCGGTAGGCACGGTAGGTGTCGCCGAGCCCGGCGATCAGGTCGCGCTCCTCGAAGGCGATGCCCACCCCGATGTAGCCGGTGGCCGCCGCGGCGAACAGCAGGTGCCCGGCGGTCATCGTGGGCGCGGCCCAGAACGCGATCAGGAACCCGGTCATCAGCGGATGCCGGACCCGGGCGTACAGGCCGCGCCGGGTGAACGCGGGCGGTTCGTACTCCCGGCCGCGAACGTGCCACCAGGCCTGCCGCAGCCCGAACAGGTCGGTGTGGCTGATCATGAAAGTGGCGCTGAGGGCCACCAGCCAGCCCGCCGCGAACATCGCGTACACCGCCACGGCGGCGGGACCGGTCAGCCGCCACAGCACCGTGGGCAGCGGCTGCCACGCGGCGAACAGCGTGACCAGGACGGCCCCGGTGGCCACCACGAACGTGGCCCGCTCGGCGTGCGCGCCGAACAGCCGGGCCGACCGGCGCTTGACCGCGCCGCGGGCCATGACCGTGTGCTGGACCGCGAACAGCAGCAGCAGCGCGGCGTCGATGGCCACTGCGGCCGGCCAGTGAGTGCCGGCCGCGGAGTCGATGTTCTTCGGCACGCCCCAGCGAGCCAGGAAGCCGATCGTGTAGACGAGCACGCCGAGCGTGAGCAGGTAACCGCCCGCCGCGTAGCCGGCGCTGAGCAGCGCCGCCCCGCGGCCGGTCCTATTCGTCTCGGGCATGACTCAACGCTATGGTCCGCCCGCGCCCGCCGCTATTGGCAGAATCACCTATATCGGCACCCCGCAGGAGCCCGCTAGCGCGCGGCCATCCTAGGGTCATGCTCGGTCATCCAGGCCGCGACCTGGGCCCGGGACCGGACGTCCAGCTTGCGCCGGATGTTCTCGGCGTGGGCCGCCGCGGTGCGCGGCGCGATCGTCAGCACGGCGGCGATGGCCTGGTCGGTCAGGCCCTGGCAGATCAGCCGGGCCACCTCGAGCTCGCGGGGGGTGAGCCGCGGCCGCGGGCCGCCGGTCCCCTGCAGGAAGCTGACCAGCGCGTCCGCGCCCGGCTGCCACTCGCCGTGGTAGAAGAGGTGCCCGGTGCCGGGCAGCGGGACCAGCGCCGCGCCGGGGATCAGCGCGGCCACCTCGCGGCCGAGCGTGAACCTGGTCGCGCTGTCCTGCTCGCGGTGCAGCACCGTGGTGGGCGCGGTGATCCGCGGCAGCAGGTCACGAACACTGGTGCTGTAGTAGGCCGCCAGCATGTCCGCGGCCACCTGGGACGACGAGGACTCGCGCTGGAGCCGGCCGAAATCCTCGGCGTCCGCGGCACTCGGGTCGGCCACGAAGATGCCGGTCATCAGCTTGGACCCGATCCCCCAGTGGGCCCGGACCAGGGCCACGATCGATTCCCTGACCTCGGGCGGGGCCAGGTCGGCCCCGTCCGCGCAGGTGCCGTACAGGGCCAGCGCCTGGACCCGGTCCGGGTGCCGGGCCGCGATCGCGGCCGCGATCTGCCCGCCCTGGGAGGCGCCGAACATCGCGAACCGGGCCGCCCTGGCCGCGTCGGCGACCGCCATCGCGGCCGCGACCTGGCTGTCAAAGGAGAGGTCGAGGCCGTCCCGGTCGGACAGGCCGCAGCCCGGCTTGTCGTACCTGATCACCGTCCACAACCGGGTCAGCCGGGCCAGGAACGCGCTGTACTCGAACAGCTCCAGCTGCCCGGTCAGGTGCGTGACCCAGCCCGGCTCGATCAGCAGCGGCGGGCCCGCGCCCATCGCGGACCAGGCAATCCGGCCCGCCGGGCTCGCACAGTACCGAATCACCGGTGTCACCCCTTAAGGCTGGCAGCCGCGGGCTGCCCTGGCAAAACGGCTGCCCGAATGGGTCCTCAGCGCCAGGATTGATTACGGCGGCGGCGGCCCACCCGACGTGACCGGGCTGGCCGGCCGGCGGAGCCGGCCCTGGCGAGCGGCCAGCACAGGCATCATGGGGGGATGAACAGCCCTCGTGCAGCCGGCCAGGAACAGCTGACCGTGCCGCCCGCCCGCGAGCCGGGGTCCGGGAACGGCCTGGCCGCCGCCCAGCGGGACTATGCGGCGCTGCAGGCCCGCGGCCTGTCCCTGGACCTGACCCGCGGCAAGCCGTCGGCCGAGCAGCTTGACCTGTCCGCCCCGCTGCTGTCCCTGCCCGGGGACCGCTACCTGGCCGCTGACGGAACCGATACCCGGAACTACGGCGGTCTTGCCGGGCTGGCCGAGCTGCGGGAGATCTTCAGCGGGCCCCTGCAGGTGCCGGTCCCGCAGCTCATCGCGGGCGGGAACGCCAGCCTGACGCTGATGCACGACTGCCTGGTGCACGCGCTGCTGGGCGGTGTCCCCGGCGGTGCGGCGCCCTGGGCGGGCCGGGACGCGATCAGCTTCCTGTGCCCGGTGCCCGGCTACGACCGGCACTTCGCGCTGCTGCAGCGGTTCGGCATCGGGATGATCAGCGTGCCGATGACGCCGTCCGGCCCGGATCTGGACGCCTGCGAGCGGCTGGCCGCCGCTGACCCGGCGGTGAAGGGCATCTGGTGCGTACCGAAGTACAGCAACCCGGACGGCACGGTGTACTCCGGCGAGACCGTACGGCGGCTGGCCGCGATGCCGGCCGCGGCGCCGGACTTCCGGATCTTCTGGGACAACGCGTACGCGGTGCACGACCTGACCGACGACCCGCCGGAGCTGGCGGACATGCTGGCCGCGGCGGCCGAGGCCGGGCACCCGGACCGGCCGCTGGTGTTCGGCTCCACCTCGAAGGTCACGTTCGCCGGGGCCGGGGTCGGGTTCCTCGGCGCCTCCCCCGCCAACGTGGCCTGGTTTCTCGGCCGGCTGGGCAAGGGGAGCATCGGGCCGGACAAGGTCAACCACCTGCGGCACGCGATTTTCCTGCGGGACGAGGCGGGGCTGCGGGCGCACATGCGGCGGCACCGCGAGCTTCTCGCGCCGAAGTTCGCCGCGGTGCAGCGGATCCTGGACGCCGAACTGGGCGGCACCGGGCTGGCCCGGTGGACCGATCCGGCCGGCGGGTACTTCATCTCGCTGGAGGTGCCCGACGGGTGCGCCCGCGAGGTGGTGCGGCTGGCCGCCGCGGCCGGGATCGCGCTGACCCCGGCCGGGGCGACTCATCCGGGCGGGCTCGACCCGCGGGACGCGTTCATCCGGATCGCGCCGACCTTCCCGCCGGTGGCCGACCTGGAGCAGGCCATCGCGGGGCTGGCCGTGTGCGTCCGGCTGGCCGCGGTTACGGGAAGCTGACCACGTTGCTGGGGACCCCCTGGCGGCGTGCCGCCCGGCTGCGCCGGGCCGCGCTGATCTCGGCCCTGACAGCGGCTCCGCTCATGGTGTTCGCCAGCACGACCTCCATCCGCGACGTCGCCGACTCCCAGCCCTTCATAGTTCCCGGCGACCGCGTGATGGGCAGCCCGGGCAGCAGTCGCGCCTGGCGCACCTGGCCGCTGCCCTGACCCGGCCGGGACCGCCGGCTAGCGCAGCTGGGCCAGCAGGTCGCCGTAGGCCTGCAGGTAGCGGTCCACGTCGGCGCGGGTGGCGGGAACCGGGATGGTGGGCCCGGCGCCGGGCAGCGCGTCCCACACACCCCGGTTGGCGAGCCACACCCGCATCAGCCGGGTCAGCAGGTCGTCGGTCAGCGCATCCGCCTGCGCCCCGGTGCGGGGCACGGGCCCGTACCACTGCCCGGAACGGGGGCCGAGGCGGATCGCGGTCCAGGGCAGGCCGGCCGCGCTGATCGCGCCGGCGATCCCGTCGGCCAGCTCGCCGCCGAGCCGGGTGGTGTGCTCGTAGGCACCGGGCAGGAGCACCTCGGTGAGCGCGGCCTTCGCCGCCGCGGCCGACAGCGGGTTCCCGAACAGGGTGCCGCCAGTCGCGACGTTACGGTCAGCGTCCAGCTGCTCGCCCAGCTCCGCGGTAACCCCGTAGGCGCCCATCGGCAGCCCGCCCGCGATGGCCTTGCCGATCGTGACCGTGTCGGGGTCCAGCTGCCACAGGCCGGTCGCGCCGCCCGGGCCGAGCACATGGGTGTGCGTCTCGTCCAGGCCCAGCAGGGTCCCGTGCTCGCGGGTCAGCGCGCGCAGCGCCGCGTGCCAGCCGGGCTCGGGCAGCAGCAGGTGCAGGTGATTGGTCATCGCGGGCTCGGTCAGCACCAGCGCCACGTCGCCGGGTTCGAGCGCGGCCCGCACCGTGTCCGGGTCGTTGAACTGGGCGATCCGCACCCGGCCGGTGACACCCTTGGACAGGCCGCGGTGCACCGGGCTGGGCTGGCCGTCCTGGAGATCGACCATGCCCTCCTCGAAGTGGCCGTGGTAGTGGCCCTGGAACAGGACGATGACCTCGCGACCGGTGACGGCCCGGGCCAGGCGGATGACCTCGGTGTTGGCCTGGGTGGCCGACAGCGTGAACTGCCACTCCGGGACCGGGTAGCGGCGGGCCAGTTCCTCGGCCACCTCCACCGACGCGACGGTCGGCAGCAGGAACTGGGTGGACCGCGTCACCTGCGCCTGGACCGCGGCCACGATCGCCGGGTTGGCGTGCCCGCAGAACATCGCCATGTCCGAGGCGTTGAAGTCCAGGTAGCTGAACCCGTCAAGGTCGGTGAAGCCCGGGCCGTGCCCCGAGTCGATGTAGACCGGCTGCTCGTTGTCCGTGACCATCCAGGACATCGGCACCCCGTTGGGCATGTGGGCGCGGGCCCGTTCGAGCATGGCCATCGTCGCGGGCCGGTCGTTGCGGAACCTGGCCAGCTCCCGGGCGTGCAGCTCACCGATCCTGGTCCGGTCCAGATCACCCAGCGCAGTCATGCCAGGATGCTAAACGGCCGGTGCCGCGTGGGCGATGCGGTTTTTCCAGGTCAGCGCGCGGTCCACGGCGCGGTTACGCGCACCCTGACGGCCGCAGGCGCCGCGGCCAGCGGACGGAACTGGAAGAGCCGGGCACGGTACACGCCGGGCGGAAGCGGGGGCGGCCGTCCGCCGGGCAGGCAGGACAGCATGCCGTCCTGCGGCGGGCCCTGGGCGCACTCGCTGTAGGACGCCCTGACCGTCACGCGGTAGGCCGACCGGCCAGCCGGGATCGTGAGCCGCTGGAGGCAGAGCGGCCAGGCCACGGCCGGGTGATACGTGCGGCTGGCCAGCGCGACCTGGAAGAACTCCAGGCATCCTGTCAGGTGCAGGGCGTGCCCGGTGCGGTTGCGGACCAGGACCCGGCCGGTCATGCGCGACCCGCCGGGCATTGTGCGTGCGGGCAGCACCACCCGGACGGACAACGGCCTCGGGGAGGGACGAGAGGCGGCCGCCGGACCCGGCGTGTCCCGGGAGGCCGGCGGCGGCGCGGCCGCGCTGCGGGAGTGGGCAGGCGGCAGGCTGCCGCCGCCGGAACATCCAGCCACGGCCGCGGCGAGCGCCAGCACGGCGAGCCACCTCACATTCCTATGACGCCCCCCGGCCGTCCGCGGTTCCGGCGGGCATGCCGTACGGTCGGGTGACCGCCAGCGCGGCGGGACGTACGGCTGGCCGAAGGGGTGCGGTGAACCAGTTCGCGGATGACGCGGCGGCGGAGCCGGGCGCCGTGCTGCGGGCCGAGCGGGTGGACTTCCAGCGGGCCGGGCGGCTGCTTCTCGAGCAGGTGAGCCTGACCGTGCTGGCTGGTGAGCACTGGGCGCTGCTCGGGCCGAACGGCGCGGGCAAGTCCACGCTGCTGCGGATCCTGGCCAGCTACGACCACCCGACCCGCGGGCAGGTCGGCATCCTGGGGCGCCGCCTGGGCCGGGTGAACGTGTTCGACCTGCGGCCGCTGATCGGCTACGTCACCCCGCACCATCCGCTGCAGACCGCGCTGACCGTTCGCGAGGTCGTGCTGACCGGGGCGACCGGCACGATCGAGCTGCCGCCGCGGCGGGTGGCCACGGGCTCGGAGCTGCGCCGGGCCGGCGAGCTGATCGGGCTGCTCGGTCTTGGCCCGCTGGCCGGGTCGCGGTGGCCGCTGCTGTCCCAGGGCGAGCGGGCCCGCACGCTGATCGCCCGGGCGCTGATGACCGAGCCGCCGTTGCTGCTGCTCGACGAGCCCGCGGCGGGGCTCGATGTGGCCGGCCGGGAGCAGCTGCTGGCCAGCCTGGACGATCTGCGGGAGCGGCACCCAGGGCTAGCGTCGGTGCTGGTCACGCATCACCTGGAGGAACTGCCGGCCAGCACGTCGCACGCGCTGCTCCTGCGCGGCGGCCGGGCGCTGGCCGCCGGGCCGATCGCCGAGGTCCTGACCACCGAACTGGCCAGCGAGTGCTTCGGCTATCCGGTAGCGATAGCCCGCCACGCAGGCCGCTGGGCCACGGTGGCGGGCCGGGCGGGCCAGGGCTGACCGGGCCGTGCTGATGGCCGGCCTGCGGCGGCCGGCCGGCCTGCTGGGTCGCGCCCCGCGGCCGCTGGGATCGGAGCCGGGGCCCGCGCGGCAAACAGCGTAAAACTGAATCTTCTTCGGGCTGGGTGATCGGGAGCATACTGGTGGGCGTCCCGGATTCCGCAGCGCCGGCGCTGGCCGCCGGGAGGAGGTCATCAGCCCCATGACAGGCGTTCCCACCAGCACGGGCGAGATCAGCGCGGCCGACCTGGGCGTGGTGCTCATGCACGAGCACGTGTTCATCCGCACCGAGGCGCTGCAGCAGGGGTGGCCCGGCTTCGGCGGGTGGGACGAAGAGACCGAGGTGGCCGCGGCGCGGGCCAAGCTGACCGCGCTCAAGCAGGCCGGGGCCGACACGATCCTCGACATGACCGTGCCCGGTCTTGGCCGGGACGTGGGGCTCGTGGCCCGCACGGCCGAGGGCACCGGGCTGCGGATCATGTTCGCGACTGGTTACTACACGTACGACAACCTGCCGTTCCCGTTCGGCTTCCGGGGCCCGGGCAAGCTGCTCGACGGCGACGACCGTCTGCTGGAGTCAATGTTCGAGAAGGACCTGACCTCCGGCATCGCGGACACCGGGATCCGGGCCGCGGTGGTCAAGGCGGTAACCGACGAGCACGGGCTGACGCCGGACGTGGAGCGGCTGGTCACCGCGGTGGGCCGGGTCAGCGCGCGGACCGGCGCGCCGGTCTGCACGCACGCGCACGCGCCCACGCAGCGCGGGCTGGACCAGATCCGGATTTTCGCCGAGCACGGCGTGGACATGGGCCGGGTGATGATCGGCCACTCCAACGAGAGCTCTGACCTCGGGTACTTCGAGAAGATCATCGACGCGGGCTGCTACGTCGGCTGGGACCGGTGCGGCCTGTCGGTCACGCTGCCGCTCGAGGACCAGCTCGACACGCTGGCGGCGCTGTGCGCCAAGGGGTACGCCGGGCGGCTGATGCTGTCCCACGACAAGGCGTGCTTCATGGACTGGTTCCGCAACGAGGAAGTCGACGCGGTCCAGCCGGACTGGAACTACGGCTACATCCACAACGGTGTGCTGCCGGGGATGCGCAGCCGGGGCGTGACCGAGGAGCAGATCGAGCAGATCCTGGTCACGAACCCGCGGGAGTTCTTCGCGCGGGCGACGCCGAGCGCGACTGCGGCGGGCTGAGGCGTGCAGCTTTCCGGGCTGAACCGGGAGTCCAACCCGTTCGACTCGTCGGGTGTGCTGGCCGACGCCGACGGCGTGCGGCGCTACCAGGACCTGCCTTCGTCGCTGGTGGCCATGCTGGACGCCTCGGTGCGGGCCGCGCCGCAGGCCGAGGCCCTGGTCGAGGTGGGCGGGGACCGGATCAGCTACCAGCAGATGTGGGACCGGGCCGCGCGGGTGGCGGGCGGGCTGCGCGAGGCCGGGGTCTCCCCCGGCGACCGGGTCGCGATCCGGCTGCCGAACTCGATCGACTGGATGCTGGCGTTTGCCGGGATCCAGCTGGCCGGGGCTATCGCGGTGCCGGTGAACACGCGGTTCACCGACGCCGAAGCCGCGTACGTGATGGATGACTCGGGGTCCGGGGTGCGGCTGGAGCCGGGCCGCGCGCTGCCGGACGGGCCGGCGTTCGTGTACGAGGGCGCGGGGGCGAAGGACGTCGCGGCGATCTTCTACACCAGCGGGACCACCGGGTTCCCCAAGGGGGCCATGCACACGCACGAGAACGTGCTGGCCAACGTGGAGACGGCGTTCCGGGTGTGCGGGATTCCGGCCGGTATAGGCGCGGACCTGCGGACGCTGGTCGTGGTGCCGCTGTTCCACGTCACCGGGTGCCACAGCCAGGCGCTGGTCGCGCTGCGCGGCGGCGGGGCGGTGGTGATCGACTCGGCGTTCGACGGCGCGCGGATGATCGACACGCTGGACCACGAGCGGATCTCGGCCTGCACCGCGGTGCCGGCGATCTACTACTTCATCCTGAACCACCCGTCGTTCGCCCCATCGCGGATGTCGGCGGTGCGGTGGGTGTCCTACGGCGGCGCGCCGATCGCGCCGGCGCTGGTGGAGCGGATCGCGGAGAACTTCCCGTCGAGCCGGGTGGGGAACGGGTTCGGGCTGACCGAGTCGACGTCGATAGCCACTTTCCTGCCGCACGAGTGGGCTGCCGAGCACGCCGACTCGGTGGGGTTCGCGGCCCCGCACACTGAGGTGGCGATCGCGGACGCTGAGCCGGTCTCGGGGACCGGGGAGATCCTGATCCGCGGGCAGAGCGTGTGCGCCGGGTACTGGAAGAACCCGGCGGCCACGTCGGCAACGTTCGTGGATAGCTGGCTGCATACCGGGGATATCGGGCGGATCTCCGACGGGCTCGTGCACGTGCTCGACCGGCTGAAGGACATGATCAACCGCGGCGGCGAGAACGTGTACTCGGTCGAGGTCGAGAACGGGCTGATCGCGGCGCCCGGGGTGGGCGAGGTCGCGGTCGTCGGGGTGCCGGACTCGATGATGGGCGAGAAGGTCGGGGCGGTGATCGTGCCGCTGCCGGGGGCGTCGGTGGATCCGGCGGCGGTGGTCGCGCACGCGCGGGAGAACCTGGCCGACTTCAAGGTGCCGCAGTACATCGCGGTGCGTTCGGCGCCGCTGCCGCGGAACCCGAACGGCAAGGTTCTCAAGTCGGCGCTGCGGGACAGCGACTTCGGCACGCCGCTGTTCTGAACGGCGGCTTGCCCGGGGCCGGCCGCCGTCCAGCCCGGGCTGTTGTTTGCCGCCGGGCCCGGGCTGGCGGCGCGCTGGTGGTGGCGGCGCGCTGGCGACGGCGGGGTGCTGGCGACGGCGGGGTGCTTCCGATGGCCTAGCATTCCTGGCCGTGGCAGGACAACGGACGCCGGCAACCGTGCTGCTGGCCAAGCTGGGTGTGGCGTACACGGTGCACAGCTATCCGCATGACCCGCGGCACGGCTCTTTCGGGATCGAGGCGGCCGAGGCGATGGGGGTCCCGGCCGGGCGGGTGTTCAAGACCCTGATCGCCGAGGTGGACGGCAAGCTGACCGCGGCGATGGTGCCGGTGGACCGGCAGCTTGATCTCAAGGCCCTGGCTGCGGCGGTAGGCGGCAAGCGGGCCCGGATGGCCGAGGTGGCGGCGGCCGAGCGCGCGACCGGGTACGTGGCGGGCGGCATCTCGCCGCTGGGGCAGCGCCAGCGGATCCCGCTGGTGATCGACGCGAGCGCGGCGGACCAGCCGACGGTTTTCTGCAGCGCCGGCCGGCGGGGACTGGAAATCGAGCTCGCCCCGGCCGATCTGATTGCCGCTGCTTCGGCCACGGTGGCCCCGATCGCGGCGTGATCCGCGCGCGCAAAGGTGCAGACGCATTTGCGCTACGGACGTGCGGGCGGGCTGTCTGGCGGGTGGCCTGCCGGGTGGCCGGGCCTATTTGATTGGGCCCGCGAAAAACGCGCGGCGGGCGGAAGGATAGGCGGCTATTCGGCAGGCTGGCTGGCGGCGGGTGGCCGGCCCGGTCGGCGTGCCCTGGCGACGACGGGCAAGGTAGTAACAACAGGCAATAGAACCACCACCTCGCACTGCTATCGATAGCGGCGGGCGCGGCCTTCGCCGGGCAAAAGTTGCGCAGATCACAACTAAATACTGCAGCGCTGGCAAACGGGTGCAGGTATTATTGATCTGTTGTTGCGAGTGACATCTGGGGCGGAACATAATCGCCGTGACAACAGGGGGGAAGTTCAATGACGGTCATGATCACGGCAGAGCTGCCGGGAATGACCCAGGAGCTGTACGAGCGCCTGGCGCCGTACATCCTGGATCGGGTCAGGGATAACGCCGGGTTCATCGCGCACGCGGCAGGCCCCATCGAGGGCGGCTGGCAGGTAACCGAGATCTGGACCTCGCAGGCTCAGCACGACGCCTGGTTCTCGGCCAGCATCGCGCCGGGCATCCCGGAAGGCGCGCAGCCGGCCACCCGCACGGTCCGGGAGATAGACCTCTTCCTCTCCGTAGGGCGCTGACCCGTCTGCCTCTCCGCACCATCCGCTGCGGCAGTGTCATCCTGGCCGGGCGCCGGCGCCGGCGGCATGGGCACGCTGCCGCCGGCGCCGGTGGTTACCAGGCGAACGTGGTGAGAGCGCCTTCCACGACCGGGTGGGTGACGGGCAGCGAGAGGTGCTGGCCGGAGCTGAGGTCGATCGCCTCCACGCCACCGTAGCCGTACGAGAGCAGGTGCTCCCCGGCGGCATCCAGGCCGAGCGCCGGGAAGTTCAGGTCCTTGCCGCCGGGACTCAGCTGGGCCACCTGCCTGACCAGTGCGCCGGTGCTGGTGGTGATCAGGCTGAGGTTCACCGGGCCCTTGGGCTGGGACTGGGCCTCCACGTACAGCTGCTCGCCGGACGGGCTGAGGACCGCCCGTTCGGCGTTCGCGCCGAGGCCAGGGACCTGGTGGGCCAGGCTCAGCAGGTCGCCAGCGGGCGCATCGGCGGGGACCGTCCAGGCCTGGTACGGCGAGTCGCCCTGGAGCGAGCCGAAGGCGAACCCGAGCACCGAGCCGTCCGCGGTCAGCGACACGCTGGCGCCTATCCCGGGGTTGTGCCAGTGGGTGACCTGGCCGGTGGCGAGGTGGATGACCCCGATCTGCAGGTCATTGGGCTGGCAGCCGGACAGTGAGAAGGCCAGCACCTTGCCGTCCGCGCTGCTGGTCAGCTCCTCTGGAGAGCCGCTGAGCTGGGGCACCGACAGCGGGGTCAGCGCGCTGGGTTTGCCCGCCGGGTCGATGGTGAACTTCCACAGGTGCGTGACGCAGGCACTGCGGTCATACGAAGCCGCCACGAAGGTCTGGTCATCGCCGAGCCTGCTCAGCGACTCGAAGCTCTGCGACGCCGGGCTCTGGATGGCCCCGGCCGGGGTGCCCGTCGCGGAGCTGAAAATCTTCACGACGGTCACGAACGTGCAGTCGCGGCAGCGGCGGAGACCCGTCTTGCCGATGCGCTTACCCAGGTGCGGATGGCCGGAAGGCTCCGACACGATCCCGGCGAAGAACGGGGGGGCGCCGGAGAGCCCGGCCGCCGGGGACGGCGCCCCGCCCGGTGAGCCGTTGACCAGCCCCGGGATCACGACCGCGGCCGTGACGGCGATGGCGGTCACGGCCGCCGCCGCGGCCACCGGGAACAGGGCACGGCCGCGGAACCCCAGCGCCCAGGCCGGGAGAACCCAGGCCGGCCGCATCCGGGTAGCCCTGGATCTCCTGGCCAGGTCCGGCCGCGGCGGCAGGTCCAGGGCCGTGATCGTCTCAGCGGCTGCCCCGAACGCGTCGCGCACCCGCTCTTCCATTGCATCGGTGACCCCTGCTGGCATCTCCTCATTCCCCTTCATGCTTGCTGCCCCGTCTTCCTGGCCAGCGCGGCCAGCGCCCGCGACGCGGTGGACGCCACGGTTCCCCGGCTGACTCCCAGGTCAGCCGCTATCTCCTGATCGGACAGATCGAGGAAGTAGCGCAGCACCAGGACCTCCCGCTGGCGCCGGGGGAGCCCGGCGACCGACTGGAGCACCTCGCGACGCTCTTCCCCGGCCAGCGCCGCCGCCTCGGCCGACCACACGGCCGGATCATGCGTGACCTTGCGCAGCCGGGCTCGTTTCCGCGACCGCAGGACACTCCGGCAGCCGTTCAGCACGGAAGCTCTCAGGTACGCGACGGCGCGGTCCGGGTCACTCAGCCGGCCCAGCCCCCGAAACAGGCCGAGGAAGGCTTCCTGGACCACGTCCTCGGCGCTGGGCCGGTCCCCGACCAGCAGCAGCGCTGTCCGCGTCAGCCGGAGCGCATGCCCCCGGTACAGCTCATCGACAAGCTGGCCGGGCGGCACCGCCTCCCGGTGGGCCGCAGCCTCCGCCAGCTCATCGGGCGGGCCGGCTCTCCGTGCGGTCATCCGCGCCTCCTCACTCGGCTTTCCTCCTGCTGGCCCCACGGCCGGCCCTGCTTCGCGGCCGCGTATAGATGACGCCGCCGGGCGCCGTCTGTTGAGTGAAGCTGGCAATAAGCGGGCCCGCAGCGGTCCGGCCGGAGGGCGACGCGCGGCAACGTCGGCTAACCCGCGACGGCCCTGGCTATCTCCTGGGCACACGCGAGGGCGGAGGAGCCTGTCGTGTCGACCTCCACGTCGTACACGACCCCGCCGTTCAGCACGATCACCTGAGTCATGAATCCCTCCGCAAGCGTGGCCGGGTTCCGGTGTGCCCCAAGGGACCGCGTTAATTGGTCCGAGGAGTCGTGATCTTCGGGCACCATAGGTGACTTACTCGCAACGGGAGGTGCAGGGGCATCATGGTGCCGCAGGCCAGCAGGCTGCAGAACGTCCGATACGACATCCGGGGGCCGGTACTGCGCCGGGCCCGCCAGCTTGAGGCCCAGGGTCACCAGATCCTGAAGCTCAACCTGGGTAACCCGGCGCCGTTCGGGCTCGCTGCCGCTGACGCGGTCATCCACGATGTCGTCGAGAACATCGGTGACGCCCAGGGCTACAGCGACGCCCGCGGCATCCATCCGGCCCGCCTTGCCGTGGCCCAGTTCTATACCCACCGCGGCGTCGCGGGCCTCTCCCCCGACGACGTGTTCATCGGCAACGGCGTGTCCGAGCTGATCGTGATGGCGCTCCAGGCCCTCCTCGACAACGGCGACGAGGTCCTGATCCCGAGCCCGGACTACCCGCTCTGGACCGGCGCCGTCAGCCTCTGCGGCGGCCGCGCCGTGCACTACCGCTGCGACGAGGAAGCCGGCTGGGCCCCCGACCTCGAGCACGTCGCCGCCCAGATCACCGACCGCACCCGCGCCCTGGTGATCATCAACCCGAACAACCCGACCGGCGCCGTCTACTCGCGGACGGTCCTGGAGGGCCTCCTCGACCTGGCCAGGAAGCACAGCCTGCTGGTCCTGTCCGACGAGATCTACGACCAGATCCTCTACGACGGCGCGGTCCACGAGCACGCCGCCGCGCTCGCCCCCGACCTCATGGTCCTCACCCTCGGCGGCCTGTCCAAGACCTACCGCCTCGCCGGGTTCCGGTCCGGCTGGCTGGCGATTTCCGGGCCCACCCAGGACTCGCAGGACTACCTGGAGGGCCTGGAACTGCTGGCCAGCATGCGGCTGTGCGCGAACGTCCCGGCTCAGTACGCGATCCAGACCGCGCTGGGCGGCGACGAGACCATCAAGGGCCTGCTGCTGCCCGGCGGCCGGCTGCGCGAGCAGCGGGACCGCGCCTGGCAGCAGATGACCAGCATCCCCGGGGTGAGCTGCGTCCGGCCGCGCGGCGCGCTCTACCTGTTCCCGCGGCTCGACCCGGAGTGCTACAAGATCGCCGACGACGAGCAGATGGTCATCGACCTGCTGGAGAGCCAGCACCTGCTGCTGTCCCACGGCACCGGCTTCAACCTGCCGACCGCGGACCACCTGCGGATGGTGTTCCTGGCCCCGGTCGACGTGCTGGCGGACGCCATCGGCCGGTTCGCCACCTTCCTGGAGACCTATCAGCAGTAGCGCCCCGGCCGCGTCCCGGGGCAGGATGCCCGCATGCGGATCCTGATCATGGGCGGCACGGCCTTCGTGGGCCGCCACATCGCCCAGGCGGCACTCGGCGCCGGGCACGACGTCACGCTCTTCCACCGCGGCCAGACCGGGCGCGGCCTGTTCCCGGCGGCCACCGAGATCCTCGGCGACCGCACCGACGAAGCCGCGCTGGCCCAGCTCAACGGCGGCAGCGACGGCAACGGCGCCGGGTGGGACGCCACCGTCGACGTCAGCGCGTACCTCCCCGGCCAGGTGCGCGCGCTGGCCGGCGCGCTCGGCGGGCGCGGCGGCCAGCAGCTGTTCGTTTCCACCTGCTCGGTCTACAAGACCCCGGTCGCGCCCGGCTTCACCGAGGACGCGCCGCTGAACGAACTGGCCGACCCCGACTCGGCGGAGTTCTCCCTGGAGAACTACGGCGCGCTCAAGGTGGCCTGCGAACGCCTGGCCTATGACCTGCACGGGCCAGGCACCGCAGTAATAAGGCCGACCTACGTGATCGGCCCGCACGACCGCAGCTACCGGTTCACCTGGTGGGTGACCAGGATCGCCCGCGGCGGCCAAGTGCTCGCGCCCGGCGACCCGGCGGACCCGATCCAGGTCATCGACGCCCGGGACCAGGCCAGTTTCGCGGTGTCCCTGCTGGAACGGAAACAGTCCGGCACCTACCACACGGTCAGCCCCGCGCCGCCGTTCGGCTTCGGCGACCTGCTCGAGGCGATCGCCTCCCGGGTCGCGCCGCCCGGCACCGAGCTCGTCTGGGTGGGCAAGGACTTCCTGCTCGGCCAGGGCCTGGACGACAGCGCGCTGCCGCTGTGGCCGGGCGGCGACCCGGAGAGCGACATCAACGCGGCCGACCCGGCGAGGGCCAGCGCCGCCGGCCTGGCCCCCCGCCCGCTCAGCCAGACGATCGACGAGCTCCAGGCCGCCGAGGCCGCGTCCCCCACGCCGGTCCCGGAAGGCACCGGCCTGACCGCGGAGCGCGAGGCCGGGATCCTGGCCGCCTGGGCCGCCCACCCAGGCTGAGCAGGCTGAGCAGCCGGAACAGCGAGCTGGCCCCGGTCCGCGGCGGGTGCCGCGGACCGGAGCCAGCTCGTTCCGTACGATCCTGTCTTTTCAGGATTACGGTGGATACGGCGCTGGCGCCGCAGACTAGGCGGTCTGCAGTACGGCCTCGATCTCCAGGTGCAGGGTGATCTTGTCGGCCACGACCACGCCGCCGTTCTGCATCGGGGCGGAGAAGTTCACGTTGAAGTCGCGCCGGTTGAGCTCGCCGGTCGCGGTGAACCCGGCGCGGGTGCCGCCGTACGCGTCCGGGCCGAAGCCGTTCAGCTCGAGCTTCAGCGGCACGCTGCGGGTGATGCCCTTGAGCGTGAGCTCACCGTCGAGGACGAAGCCGTCCTGCACCTCGCGGATCCCGGTGGAGGCGTAGGTCATCGTCGGGTAGGTCTCGACCTCGAAGAAGTCGGCCGACCTGATGTGGTCGTCACGCTGGGAGTTACCCGTGTCGATCGAGGTCAGGTCGATCTCGGCGGTGACCGACGAGGCCAGTGGGTCCCCTCCGGTGACGAGCTCACCGGTGAAGGTCTTGAACTTGCCCCGCACCTTGCTGACCATCATGTGCCGGACCGAGAAGCCGACCTCCGAGTGGACCGGGTCGATGGACCACGTACCGGCGACGTAGCCGGGAATCAGGGCCAGCGAGGTAGTGTCAGTCATCTGATTTTTACCCCTCAGGAAGAAAACTTGTTGAGGGTTCAAGTATTATCACGGGGAGCAGCAAGTTGTCAAACGTTCAACTACTACAGGTATCCTAGAAGCGTGGCTACGACCGGAACCCGCTGGCTGTCAGCGGAGGAACAGCAGGCGTGGCGGTCCTTCCTGACCGCCACGCAGACGCTGTTCAGCACGCTCGAGGCGCAGCTGCAGCAGTGCGCCGGGATACCGCACGGATACTACGAGATCCTGGTCCGGCTGTCCGAGGCGCCCGGCCGGGCGATGCGGATGAGCAACCTGGCCGAGGTCTCGACGTCCAGCAAGAGCCGGCTGTCGCACGCGGTGGCCCGGCTGGAGGAACGGGGCTGGATCCGGCGCACCGAGTGCCCGACCGACCGGCGCGGCCAGGTCGCCGAGCTGACCGACGAAGGGTTCGCCGCGCTGGCCGCCGCCGCCCCGGGGCACGTCGAGCAGGTCCGGCGGTCGCTGATCGACGCGCTCACCCCGGCGCAGGTCACCCAGTTGCGGCAGATCAGCGAGGCCATCATGGCGTCGGCGGGAGCATGCGCGGCCGTGCTGGGGGAACCGCCGGTATCGTTGTGCCAAAGCGACGACGGAGACGAGTAGCCGGGGACGACCGCGAGCGGAGAGAGCCGCTGGCAGCTGCGAAGGCGGCCTCGCGGACCACGGTGAAGACCCTCCCGAGCGCGGGGAGGAACGGCGGCCGCGGCCAGCGGCCGGCCCCATGCCCCGCCGTCTGGCCCCCGTGACCGGGCCGCAGTGAGGCCGCAGCCACCCGCTTGCCGGGCGGCATCAGCGGCGAAAGTGCGGTGGCACCGCGAGTACCCTTCTCGCCCGCACTCCCAAGGGATCGCAGCTTCCTGAGGAGTGCTGATGATCTCCCGCACCATGGCCGCCGGCCTGGCCGGAATGGCCGGGCAGCAAGCCACCATCGCCGGCTGGCTGCACCGCAAGCGCCAGCTGAAGTCCATGACCTTCCTGATCATCCGGGACCGGACCGGGCTGGCCCAGGCCGTCCTGACCGAGCCGGACGCGATCGCCGCCGCCGCCCGGCTGCCCGAGGAAACCGTGCTCGAGGTGACCGGCCAGGTGACCGCCGCCACGCAGGCCCCGGGTGGCGCCGAGATCACCAGCCCGGTGATCACCGCGCTGTCCGGCCCGGCCGCGCCGCCCGCGCTGGACGTCTACCGGCCCGAGGTGACCGCCTCGCTGCCCGCCATCCTGGACGGCGCGCCGGCCACGCTGCGGCACCCGCGGCTGAAGGCCGCGTTCGAGGTCTCGGCGGCCAGCGTGGCCGGGTTCCGCACGGCCCTGCAGGGACTCGGCTTCACCGAGGTGCACAGCCCCAAGATCGTCGAGTCGGCAACCGAGTCCGGGGCCAGCACGTTCGGCCTGGACTACTTCGGCCGCCGGGCCTACCTGGCCCAGTCCCCGCAGTTCTTCAAGCAGGCGCTGGTCGGGGTGTTCGAGCGGGTCTACGAGACCGGCCCGGTGTTCCGGGCCGAGCCGCACGACACCGCACGGCACCTGGCCCAGTACACGAGCCTGGACGCCGAGTTCGGCTTCATCACCAGCCATCAGGACGTGATGGCGGTCCTGCGCGAGGTGTTCGCGGGCATGGTGGCCGGGGTGCGCGGCCAGGCCGCCGCGGCGGCGGAGCTGGCCGGCGCGACCCTGCCCGAGGTGCCCGCCACGATCCCGCAGGTGCACTTCGCCGACGCGCAGGAGCTGATCGCGAAATCCGCCCGGTGGGACCCGCGCGGCGAGCCGGACCTGTCCCCCGCCGACGAGCGCTGGCTGTCGGACTGGGGCCTGCGCGAGTACGGCTCGGAGTTCCTGTACGTGACCGGCTACCCGATGGCCAAGCGGCCCTTCTACACCCACCCCGACCCGGACAGGCCCGGCTTCTCGAACAGCTTCGACCTGCTGTTCCGCGGGCTCGAGCTGGTGACCGGCGGGCAGCGGCTGCACCGTCACGAGGACTACCTGGCGGCGCTGGCCGCGCGCGGCGAGGACCCGGCGCACTACGCGGGCTACCTGCAGGTGTTCGAGCACGGCATGCCGCCGCACGGCGGCTTCGCGATCGGGCTCGAGCGGTGGACGGCCCGGCTGACCGGTGCCGCCAACATCCGTTCGGTCACGCTGTTCCCCCGCGACCTGCACCGCCTGAGTCCCTAGTAGGCGACCGTTATGCGGCAGCGGAGCGGGGCGCCGGCCTCGATGACGTCGGCCAGGGCGACCGCGAAGTCGGGGACCGTGATCTGGCTGACCCCGTTCCCCTCGGTCAGCAGGTCGTCGCTGCCGGTACGGTAGCGGCCGGTCCGCTCACCGGGCTCGATCAGCGCGGCCGGGCTCACGCACGTCCAGTCCAGGTTGCCGGCGGCCCGGTAGACCTCGTCCAGGGCGCGGGCGTGCGCCTGCGCCACCGGGCGCCAGGCGGCCGGGAAGTCCGGCGTGTCCATCAGCCGTTCGCCGGACGCGGTCCGCAGGCTGCCGGCCCCGCCGGTGACCACCAGCCGGCGGGCGCCGGCGATCTGCATCCCCTCGGTCAGGCCCCGGGCCACCTCGACCAGCAGGCCGGGCGGGTCGCCGCCGTCGCCGTCCGGGCCCGGCCGCCGCGGGCCGACCGTGGACAGCACCGCGCCCACCTCCTGGGTCAGCGTGCTCACGATGGCCGGGTCGGTGGCGTCGGCCGCGATGACCTGGATGTCCAGGCCGTCGATGGGCGCGCCGGACCGGGTGATGCCGGTGACCGCGTGGCCGCGGTCCAGCAGTTCCGCCGCGGCCGCCTGGCCGATGGCCCCGCTGGCACCGAACAGCAGGATGTTCATGCCTGCCATCTCACCACGGGCAGCGGGCGCGAGCTGTGCTGGCCACTCGCTGCGGGCCGCTATGCGCGCTGCCTTCCCTCCTCGCTCCCTCGGCGCTCCTTCGTCGCGCCTTAACGCTCGTCAGGAAAACAGCGCCGGCGGCCCGACGCGAGCCAGGGCCGGCCCCCGGGTAAGGTTCCGGCATGAGGATCGTGAGCGCATGACGCAGCAGGGCGGGACCGGCACGGATGACCTGGACGCGCTGTCCTCCCGGGAGCTGCACGACCGGGCGGTCCGCCGGGCCGTGCGCCATCTGGACGTGGGCTTCCTGTGGCGGCTGCTGAAGGAGCTGCCGGCCGGCGAGGCCGCAGCCGGGCACCCGGACCACGCCGCCGTGGACGCGGTCAAGCTGTCCTCGCTGATCGGCGACGCACTGGACGCCGGCGACCCGGACGTGGCCGACTCGCTGCGCCCGCTGTACCTGGACTACCTGCGCCAGCACGGCGGCTGAGGCTGGCGCCCCGGCTCAGTTCGGGGCGACCACGACCTTGCCGACCGTGCCCCGCTCGACCGCGTCCTGGGCGGCGGCCACGCCGTCCAGCGGGAAGCTGGTGACCGGCAGCCCGGTCAGCGCGCCGTCGGCCAGGGCCAGCGTGATGTCGGCCGCGGCCTGGTCCAGGTCGGCCCGCGGCACGCCGTAGAGCAGGACGAACTCGAGCGTCACGTTCGCGGTCATGCAGGACCGGACCGGCAGCACCGGGTCCGGGCCGTCGGCGGCGTAGACCGCGATATGCGCGTGCGGCCGGCAGACCGCCAGGTCCAGGGCGATGTTCTGGCCCAGGGCCAGCTCCACCACGCGGTCCACCGGCGCGCCCAGGGCGCGGATCTGATCGGCCGCGTCCGGGTCCCGGTAGTTGATCACGTGATCCGCACCGGCCCGGGCCGCCAGCCCGGCCTTCGCCGGCCCGCTGACGGTGGTGATCACCCGCGCCCCGCCCTGCTTGGCGAGCTCGATCGCGAAGTGGCCCACCGCGCCGGCCCCGCCCGCGACCAGGACCGTCTGGCCGGCCACCGGGCCGTTCGCGAACACGCAGCGGTGCGCGGTCATCGCCGGGACGCCGAGCGCGGCGGCCAGCTCCCAGCTCACCCCGTCGGGCAGGGCCACGGCCTGCCGGGCGGGCAGCACGGTCCACTCCGCCGCGGTCCCCCAGCGCCGCCCGGCCGCGGCCATGAACAGCCAGACCCGCTGGCCGACCCGGCCCGGGTCCACGCCCTCGCCGACCGCGTCGATGGTCCCGGCCCCGTCCTGGTGCGGGATCTGGAAGCCGTCGATGGGCCGGGGCACCGCGCCGCTCCTGGCCTTCCAGTCGGTCGGGTTCACCCCGGACAGCGCGATGCGGACCCGGACCTCGCCGGGGCCCGGCTCGGGCCGGTCCACCTCGGCGACCCGCAGAACCTCGGCGGCCGGCCCCGTGCGGTCGTACAGCGCAGCTCTCATCGGTAGCCTCTCTGCTAGCCGCTCACAGTGCTAGCCGCTCGCTGCGGGCCGCTGGAGAGACGCTGCCTTCCCTCCTCGCTCCCCCGGCGCTCCTTCGTCGCGCCGGCGTCGCTCGTCGGGAAAACAGCGCCGCGGCCCTCCGCGAGCTCGGGCCGGCTCCGCCGGCCGACCGGGGCAGCCTATCTCCTACCCGGCGGTCCCGGCCGTCTCCCACCCGGTAACGACCGGGACGCAAGTCCGGCGGGCCCGGGCCCGGTACCGCCAGGCGGTCGCTGCCCGCTGAGGGCCGGGGCCCGCGCCAGCGAGCCGTAATCCTAAAGTCTGATCGTCTTAGGCGGGCATGAGTTCGTTGATGGCTGTGAGCTGCTCCTGCGTGGGCTCCCAGGCGGCGGCTGCGGCGTTGGCCTTGGCCTGCTCCGGGGTGGTCGCCCCGGCAATAACCGAAGTGCAGCCGGGCAGCGCGGCCAGGCCGCCGATGGCGGCGTCGAGGATCGTGATCCCCTGCTCCTCGCACCAGGCGATCAGGGCCTCGACCCGGTCCAGCTTGGCGCCGGTCACGTACTCCGGCCGCCCGGCCAGCCGGGAGTTCTCCGGGACCGGCTGGCCGCGCCGGATCTTGCCCGTCAGCAGGCCGTTGGCCAGCGGGAAGAACGGCAGCACGCCCAGGCCGAAGTGCCGGGCGGCGGGGACCACCTCGTCCTCGGCCGCCCGCTCCAGCAGCGACCAGTGGTTCTGCGCCGAGATGAACGGGACCGCGCCCAGTTCCCTGGCCACGCAGGCGGCCTCGGCGATCTGCCAGCCGGCGAAGTTCGAGTGACCGAGATAGCGGACCTTGCCCTCGCGGACCAGTTCGCTCAGCGCGGTCAGGGTCTCCGCGATCGGCGTCGACGGATCCGGGGTGTGGATCTGGTACAGGTCGATGTAGTCGGTGCGCAGCCGGCGCAGGGACTGCTCGACGGCCCGGCGGATGTAGGCCCGCCCGCCCTTGGCGCCCGCGGCCGGGCCGTAGCCGAGGTCCGCGGACTGGTGGCCGAACTTGGTCGCCAGCACGACCTGGTCCCTGCGGCCCTCGAGGACCTCGCCGAGCAGTTCCTCGGAGCGGACCGCGCCGCCGTAGGTGTCGGCCGTGTCCAGCAGCGTTATCCCGGCGTCCAGCGCGGCGTCGACCACCGCCCGGGTGGCGTCCAGGCCCAGGCGGCGGCCGAAGTTGTTGCCGCCGAGGCCGGCCACGGAGACACGGAGCCCGGAATCGCCGAGTGCCCGGTAGCGCATGAAACCGCCTTTGCCTGGTCGGGAGGTCACCTGGCGACGATCGTACCGAGCGCCCCCGGCCGGGCCTCCGGCGGCCATGAGCCACGTGAGCAGGGGCCATGATCGACAAATCGGACACGCCGGAGGGCTGGCATGAAATCACATATGAGATATCATGAGATGAGCTGACTGAATGGACAAGTTCGTCACGCAATTGCCCCGGGAGTTGGGCACGAAAGGCACCAGCGGGCCCAGAAATCCGCAGTATGGCGGTCCGCAGCCTGGCACGCTGGTGGGCGTGCACAACGGCTGATGAAGGAGCGAGACATGGCAGAAGCGCCAGGCGGGCCAACCGTACTGCGCATCCTGCTGGGAACCCAGTTGCGGAGGCTGCGCGAGGCCCGGGGGGTGACCGCGCACGAGGCCGCCGTGGCGATCCGGGGATCAGAATCCAAGATCAGCCGCATTGAGCTGGGCCGGAACGCGGTTCGTGAGGTCGACATCGCCGACCTGCTCAAGCTCTACGGGGTCACCGACCGCGCCGAGCGGGAGCAGATCCTGTCCCTGGCCGCCCGGGCCAACCAGCCCGGCTGGTGGCACAACTACCAGGACGTGCTGCCCAGCTGGTTCCAGGCGTACGTGGGCCTGGAGGAGGCTGCCGAGTCGATCCGCAGCTATGACATTCAGTTCGTGCCCGGTTTGCTGCAGACCGAGGCATATGCGAACTGCGTGCTGGCGCTCGGCGAATTCTCGCCGGAGGAAACGGAACGGCTGGTATTCCTGCGCAAGGAACGGCAGAAGCGGTTCGCCAGCGGCAGCCTGCGGCTGACCGCGATCATCGACGAAATGGCCCTGCGCCGCACGATCGGCGGCGCCAAGGTCATGCGCGGGCAGTTCGAGCACCTGCTCAGCCTGGTCGGCCGGCCCGGCTTCAACCTCCAGGTCACGCCCTTCCCGGTCGGCGCCAACGTGGCCCCGGCCAGCTTCAGCATTCTCCAGTTCGCCACGCCCGACCTGCCCGACGTGGTCTACGTCGAGCAGCTGACCAGCGCCCTGTACCTGGACAAGGCGCCGGAGGTGGCGCGGTACGCTGCGGCGATGGACCGGCTCAGCCAGCTGAGCGCCACACCCAACCAGTCCGCCAGGGTCATCCAGTCCATGCTCGACAACTTGGAGGGGTCACCATGAGCATGTACCGCAACGGCATGCCGGCTGCCGAGCTGGCCGGCCTGACCTGGCTGAGGAGCCAGCGCAGCGGGCCGACCGGGGGGAACTGCGTGGAGGTCGCGTTCCTGCCCAGCGGTGAGGTGGCGATGCGCAACTCGCGGGACCCGGGTGGCCCGGCCCTGGTCTTCACCCGGCCGGAGTGGGACGCGTTCCTCGGCGGTGCCGGGGACGGCGAATTCACGACCCCGGCTCCGTAGACGCCCTTCGCGCGAACGCAGGCTGAGGAATCAGCTGGCGGGGAGGTCGAACTCGCCGTTGCGGACCCCGGTCAGGAAGGCGCCCCACTCAGCCTGGTCGAACACGTGCGGGGCCTTGGTCACGTCCTTGGAGTCGCGCAGCGCGACGTGCCCACCGGGAAGGTGAGCCACCTCGACGCAGCCGCCTGCGCTGCACGCCCGGGCTGTGAACCAGTGGGCACCGCTAAGGTCGGGGGTCATTCCTATTTCCTCTCTCCTGGGCTGCATTGATCACGAGACCTGGCTGGCGTGCTTAATGATCAGGCCCGTGGAGTCGGCCGGCGACATTGCCACCGCCCGGAGCAGGTCAAAGGTTTCGGAGCAGGCGCGAACTTCCCGGTCCCGCTCGAGATAGGCGTTACCGGCGACGCTTTCGGAATACACCACATCGGGGTCGTAGCGCTCAGGGAATTCGATAATGGTGAACGGCCCGTTCAGCGACGGATGCGGGCCGGCCGTGAACGGCAGCACCTGCAGGGTGACATTGGACCAGGTACTTGCGTCGGCCAGGTGGTCAAGCTGCTCGCGCATGACCTCGGGCGGGCCCATGGACCGCCACAGGACCGACTCGTCGATGATCAGCCACAGCTGGAGCGGGTCCACCTCGCGCCGCAGGGCCTCCTGCCGGTGCATCCGCACGGTCACCAGCCGGTCGATCTCCTCGGCGGACAGCTTCCGGCGGGCTTTGGCCAGGACCGCCCGGGCGTACCGCTCGGTCTGCAGCAGGCCGTGCAGGACCAGGGACTCGAACGCGCGCAGCGAGGAAGCCTCGGCCTCCAGGCCGACGTAGATCCCGAACCCGGTGGGCAGCAGGTCCTCGTACGCGGCCCACCAGCCCTTACGGTGCCCCTCCCGGGCCATGTCGATCAGCACCTGCCGCTGACCGGGGTCCTGCACCCCGTACAGCTTCAGCATCTCGCTGAGGTAGGCCGACCGGGTCGGGGCCTTGCCGGTCTCGATCCGCGACAGCGTGGAGGGCGCCACGCCGAGCTGCTCGGCGACCTCCTCGAGCTTGATGGAGTTCGCCTCGCGCAGGCGCCGTAACTCGGTGCCCAGCCGCCGGCGGCGGACCGTTGGGCCGATCGATGCGGTCATCCTGTCCTCCCCCCGGAAGAGCGGTGCGGCGGCAGCACGGCCCGGACAGACCCGTCTCCCCCGGCACCGCACCTCGCGGATGTGCGACCAACATACCGGAAATACGGGACGCCATGAGATCCCAATTGAGATTTCGTGAGGCCAATGTTCGCCACGCACTTGCGTGCCGTGCACTCTCGCGGCCATCATGGGATCACGCAAACGACGCGTGGGATTGCACGGCGCCGGCTGATCATTACCGCCGGAATAGACCGTAACAGGGACCATTATCCGGATATGTCCGGATAATGGCGGGAGGGGAGCAAACCCGTAATGGCTACCATGACCACTCCAGCCAGCGACGCGACCACGGAGCTGGCCATGATGGCAGGCGCCACCGTCTTAGCCAGCCTGACCGTTCCTGGCCACCCCGAGCGGGTGGCGGAGGTACGCCGGTTCGTCCGGCGCGTGGTCGGCGACGCCAGCCCGGTGGCCGGCACCGCGGCGCTGCTGGTCTCGGAACTGGCCACCAACGCGGTGCTGCACACCGCTTCTGGCCAGCCCGGCGGGTCGGCCACCGTGCTGATCACCGAGATCAGCGGCGGGGTGCGGGTGGAGGTAGCCGACGAGGGCTCCGACCACTCCGCGCCGGTCGTCCGGGGGGACCTTTACGCGTCCGAGGGACATGGCCTGTTCCTCGTGCAGTCGCTGGCCGATCAGTGGGGCTACGTGCGGGACGAGACCGGCACCACGGTCTGGTTCTGGCTGGGCTACCCAGCCGCCTAAGACCGGCGGGCCGGCGCTCGGCCGCCTGGGCCGGTGCTCGCCGCCGCGCCTAGGAGCGCCGGCCCGCCGCACTACCAGAGCGCCCGCCGGGCCGTGCCTTCCCGGCCCGCTTTTCCCGCAGCCGCATGGTCACCTGGACCGGGCTGCCCTCGAAACCGAACTCCTCGCGCAGCCGCCGCTCGACGAACCGGCGGTAGCCGGCCTGCAGGAAACCGGACGTGAACAGCACGAAATGCGGCGGCCGGATCCCGGCCTGGGTGGCGAAGAGGATCTTCGGCTGACGGCCGCCGCGGACCGGCGGCGGGGTGGCTGCCACCAGGGCGGTCAGCCAGGCGTTCAGCTTGCCGGTCGGCACCCGGGTGTCCCAGCCCGCCAGGGCCCGCTCCAGGGCGGGCACCAGCCGGTCGGTATGCCAGCCGGTGGCCGCGGAGAGGTTCACCCGCGGCGCCCACCGGGCGCTGTGCAGCTGGCGGTCGATCTCCTTGTCCAGGAACAGCCGGCGGTCCTCGTCGACCAGGTCCCACTTGTTGTAGGCGATGATCAGCGCCCGGCCCGCCTCGATGACCATGGAGATGATGCGCAGATCCTGCTCGGTGAGCGGCTCGCTGGCGTCGATCATCACCACCGCCACCTCGGCCCGCTCCAGGGCCCGCTCGGTGCGCAGCGCGGCGAAGTAGTCCGCGCCCTGCGTCTCGCGGACCCGGCGCCGGATGCCGGCCGTGTCCACGAACCGCCAGGTGGTCCCGCCCAGCTCGATGAGCTCGTCGACCGGGTCCCTGGTGGTGCCGGCGGTAGCGTCGACCAGCACCCGCTCCTGCCCGGCCAGCTTGTTCAGCAGGCTGGACTTGCCCACGTTCGGCCGGCCGATCAGGGCCACCCGGCGCGGGCCGCCCGCCTCGCCCAGCGGCTCGGCCGGGGCCGCTGGCAGCGCGTCGAGCACCAGGTCGAGGAGGTCGCCGCTGCCGCGCCCGTGCAGCGCGCTGACCGGGGTGGGCTCGCCCAGGCCGAGCGACCACAGCGAGGTGGCGGCGGACTCCCCCGGCGCGTCGTCGACCTTGTTGGCGGCCAGCACGACCGGCTTGCCGGACCGGCGCAGCACGGCGGCGACCGCGTCGTCCGCGTCGGTCACCCCGACCACCGCGTCGACCACGAACAGGACGGCGTCGGCCGCGTCCACGGCCACCCTGGCCTGGGCGGCGACCCGTGCGGCCAGCGAGGCGGTGCCCTCCACGGCCGGCTCCCAGCCGCCGGTGTCGACCAGCGTGAACGCCCGGCCGCGCCAGTTGGCGTCGTAGGTCACCCGGTCGCGGGTCACCCCCGGGACGTCCTGAACCACCGCCTGGCGGCTGCCGAGGATCCGGTTGACCAGGGTGGACTTGCCCACGTTGGGGCGGCCGACGACGGCCACCACGGGCGCGGGGCCGTCGGCCGGGGCGGTCTCCGCGCCGGTGCCCGGCGGGATGGCCTCCGGCGGGATCAGGCCGTCCATACCGCCCCCGCGCCGGCGGTGGCCAGGGCCACGATCCGGGCCACGACCTCGGCCAGGGACAGCCCGGTCGAGTCGATCTCCACCGCGTCGGCCGCCATCGCCGACTGGGCGGCGTCCCGCTGGTCCCGGCGGGCCTGGTCCGCCTCGGTCTGCGCGGTGGTGACCGATGGGCCGGCCAGCTCGGCGGTGCGCCGGAGCGCACGGACCGCGGCGCTGGCCGTCAGGTACACCTTGACGGGCGCCTCCGGGGCGACCACGGTGCCGATGTCGCGGCCCTCGGCCACGATCCCGTGGCCGGCCGCCAGCGAGGCCGCGATGATCTGCCGCTGCTGGGCGATGAGCTGGGTGCGCACGGCCGGGACCGAGGCCACGGCGCTGACTGCGCTGGACACTTCGCGGGTGCGGATCGGGCCGGACACGTCAGTGCCGCCGGCCCGGATCGCCGGGGCGGCCGGGTCGGTGCCGGGCTCGATGGCCGGCCCGGGCAGGAACGCGGCGACCGCGGCGGGGCTGTTCACGTCCACCCCGGCCTGCAGCGCCATCCAGGTCAGCGCCCGGTACATGGCCCCGGTGTCGAGATACCGCAGCTGCAGTGCGCGGGCTACGCCGCGGGCCGCGCTGGACTTGCCGGAGCCCGCCGGGCCGTCCACGGCGATGACGAGACCCGGTTGCGGCGCGCGCGTCGTTTCGGTCACGGAGGCGATGTTACCGGCGCGGGGCATCAGCGCCGGACCGGCCAGCCGCCCGCGGTGAGCGCGGCGGCCAGCGGGTCAGCGGCGTCCGGCCGGACCGACAGCTGCACGGCGCCGGACGGGCGGCCGCGGGAGTGCTCGATCCGCACGTCCTCGATGTTGATGCCGGCCTGGCCCGCGGCGGTGAACAGCCGGGCCAGCTCGCCGGGCTGGTCGCCGATGACGACCTGGACCACCGCGTAGTGCGGGGCCGGGCCGCCCTGCTTGCCGGGGATCCTGGCCACCCCGGCGCCGCCCCGCTCCAGCAGGCCGGTCACCCGCTTGGCCGCGTCCTCGTCGCCGCCGGCCAGGCTGGCCAGGGCGGCGGCCGCTTCCATCAGGTCGCTGGCGATCGCGGGCAGCACCTCGGCGGCGTGCGCCGCGTTGGCGGCCAGGATCTGGGTCCACAGCGCGGTGTCGCTGCCCGCGATCCTGGTCACGTCGCGCAGGCCCTGGCCGGCCAGGGCCAGCGCGTCACCGGCGGCCAGCTCCAGCCGGGCCGCCATGGCCGCGGAGACCAGGTGGGGCACGTGCGAGATCAGGGCCACCCAGCGGTCGTGGTCCGTGGCCGTCATCCGGGCCGGCTGCGCGCCGCAGGCCATCGCCAGCGCGGTGACCGCCTGGACGGCCGCTGGCGCGGCGGACGGGTCCGGGCAGACCGCCCAGGGCCGGTCGAGGAACAGCTCGGCGCGGGCCGCGGCGGGCCCGGACCGCTCCCGGCCGGCGATCGGGTGCCCGGGCACGTAGCTGGACAGGTCACAGCCGAGCGCACGGGCCGCCAGCAGCGGCTGTTCCTTGACGCTGGCCACGTCGGTGTAGGTGCGGGCCAGGCCGCGGCGCTGGGCGCCAGCCAGCGCGGCGCCGACAGCCTCGGGCGGCATCGCCAGCACGGCCAGGTCGGCCGGACCGCCGGGCGGGCCGTCCGGCGGCAGCTCGCGGCCCGCGCCCAGGCCGGCCGCGAACCGGGCGGTGGCCGGGTCACGGTCGGCGAGCCAGACCTCGGCGCCGCGTTCCCGCATGGCCAGCGCGACCGAGGTGCCGATCAGGCCGGTTCCGATGATCACCAGCCGCCGGGGCTCGCCCGGGATGGCACCGGCCGGCCGGAGCCCGTCCGCGGGGCCGGTCACTGGGCGATGTCCAGCCGCAGCGCGCTGGCGCCGCGCAGGTAGACGTGCTGCACCTGGTCGCGGGACCGGCTGGTATTGACGTGCATCATCAGCCGGACGACCCGGGGCAGCGCACCGGGCACATCTATTTCCACCGCGCACAGCAGCGGGACGTCCTCGAAACCGAGCTTGCGGGCGGCCAGCGCGGGGAACTCCGCGGTCAGGTCACCGGTCGCGGTGAACAGCACGCTGATCACGTCCTCCGTGGTCAGCGCATTGCGGTTCATCACCTCCGAGACGAGCTCCGAGGTGCCCGTCAGGATGTCGTCCCGGCTGACGCCGTCCAGCTGGATGGCGCCGCGAATCGCCCGGACCGTCATCTCTCCCCTTTCGCTTACCTTCCCGGTACCGCTATTGCGGCCTGCCCGCATCTCGGCAGGTTACAGGCCTACCGCGGCGTACAGCTCACCGATTTCCCTGGTCGTCAGCCGGCGGGTGGTGCCGGGCTTGAGCGGGCCGAGGGCGACCGGCCCGACCTGGGTCCTGACGAGCCGGCTGACCGGGTGGCCCGCCTCGGCCAGCATCCGCCGGACGATGTGCTTGCGGCCCTCGTGCAGGGTGATCTCCACCAGCGCGCGCTGGCCCGCCCGCTCCACGACCCGGAACCGGTCAGCGGTGGCCAGGCCGTCGTCCAGCTCGATGCCGGTCATCAGCCGCCGGCCAAGGTCCCTGGTCAGCGGGCCGACCACGTCGGCCAGATAGGTCTTGAGCACACCGTAGGACGGGTGCGCCAGCCGGTGCGCCAGCTCACCGTCGTTGGTGAGCAGCATCAGGCCCTCGGTGTCGTAGTCGAGCCGGCCGACGTGGAACAGCCGCTCCCCGCGGTCGCCCAGGTAGTCGGCGATCGTGGGGCGGCCGCGCGGGTCGGACATGCTGGTCAGCACTCCAGCGGGCTTGTTCAGGGCCAGGTAGACCAGATCCTCGCGGGCCGGGATGCGGCGGCCGTCCACCCGGATGACCTGGGTTTGCGGGTCGACCCTGGCGCCGAACCGGCGGACGATCTCGCCGTCCACCTCGACCCGGCCCGCGCCGATCATCTCCTCGCAGTGCCGGCGGCTGCCGACCCCGGCGGCGGCCAGCACCTTCTGCAGGCGGATGCCGCCGGGCACGTCGGTCAGCGAGTCGGGCCCGTCGTCCAGGAATTCCTCTTCCCGGTCGCTGGGGTCCGGGCCCCGGTCCGCGCCGCGAGCCGGGCCGCGGGGGCGGGCGGGCCGGCGGCCTTGCGCACGGCCGCGCGGGCTCATGGCCGCAGCTCCTCGGCCTCGTCCAGGTCATCGGGCAGGAACGGGGCCAGCGGGGGCAGGTCCGCCAGGCTGGCCAGGCCGAGCCGCTCCAGGAAGTAGCTGGTGGTGCCGAACAGGATCGCGCCGGTGTCCGGGTCGGTGCCGTCCTCGGCGATCAGGCCGCGCAGCACGAGCGTGCGCATCACCCCGTCGCAGTTGACCCCGCGGACGGCCGACACCCGGGCCCGGCTGACCGGCTGCCGGTAGGCGACTACCGAGAGGGTCTCCAGCGCGGCCTGGGTCAGCCGGATCTCCTGGCCGTCGCTGACGAACCGCTCGACCACCCCGGCGCACTCCTCGCGGGTGTAGAAGCGCCAGCCGCCGGCGATCTCCCGCAGGTCGAACCCGCGGCCCTCGTCGGTGTAGGCGGCGGACAGCGCGGTCAGCGCCGCGGTGATGTCGCTGGCCGGCTGGCTGAGCACCTCGGCCAGCACCTCGGCGGGCACCGGCTCGTCGGCGACCAGCAGGATGGCCTCCAGGCTGGCCCGCAGGCCAGGGCCCGCGGCGGCCTGCTCGCCAGCGGGCTCGTCAGCGGCGCCGGCCAGCGGCTCGCCGGGGGGCCCGGCCAGCGGCTCGCCGGCCGGCTCGCGGGGGCTGGGCAGCGGGGCGGTGCCCGGCTGGCTAGTCATCGTTGTCCTCGTCGTCCCATTCGGCGCCACCCGCCGGGGCGGCGTCCTGGTCGCCAGGCGCGGCGGACCAGCTCACGTAGAGCTCTCCCAGCGGCGTCAGCTGGTCCACGGTGACCCGGCCTTCCCGGTAGAGCTCCAGCACGGCCAGGAACCGCGCGACCACCTCGTAGGTTCCCGCGCAGTCCGCGGTCAGCCGGCGGAACGTGGCCCGGCGCAGCTCGCGGAGCCGCCCGGCGATGATCTCGGCCTGCTCGCGCACGCTGGTGCGGGGGGTATGCAGGTGATCAGTAGAGACTACCGGCGGTTTGCGCGGGGCCAGCGTGCGGGCGGCGATCGCGGCGAACTGGTCGGGCCCGAGGCCAAGCAGCACCTCGGGCAGCAGCTGGGCGAACCGCGGCTCCATCGGGACCCGGCGCGGGTACAGCCGGCTGGCCGCGGCGATCCGGCCCGCCAGCACCGCCGCGACCTCCTTGTAGGCGCGGTACTGCAGCAGGCGGGCGAACAGCAGGTCCCTGGCGTCCAGCAGGGCCAGGTCCTCCTCGTCGTCGACCTCGCCGGACGGCAGCAGCCGGGCCGCCTTGAGATCGAGCAGGGTCGCTGCGACGACCAGGAAGTAGCTGGCCTGGTCCAGGTCCCAGGAGCCGGCCAGGGCCCGGATGTGCGCGATGAACTCGTCGGTCACCTGAGACAGCGCGATCTCGGTGATGTCCAGCTTGTGCTTGGAGATCAGCGCCAGCAGCAGGTCGAAGGGGCCCTCGAAGACGTCGAGGTGAACCTCGAAGCCGGGCCCGGCCGACTCGGCGGCCGGGCCCGCGGGCGGGCTCGCTTCCCCGGCCGTCATGGTGGTCGTCATTGCTTCCCGTCAGTGCAGGACCGGGCTGGCCCTGCGGCCCGGAAAGACAAGACGCTACCCGATGCCGGCGACCACCCGCTCCGGCTGAGCTAAGGCCCCCTTGCGAAGCCGCTTCGCGACCACGCTGTGCTCGCCTTCGGTATCGAAATCGGCCAGCAGGACGGCCAGCGCCTCGCGGACGATCCGGCCGCGGTCAGCGGCTATGCCGTAACCGCGCAGGGCGAGTCTGGCTCGTTCGAGGTCCAGCAGCTCACTGCTGGACAAGTAGACGGTGATCTTCTGGGAGTGCTGCTCCCGGCCGCTGGCCTGGCGCCCGGCGTCGGCTGCGGGGCTGCGCCCGGAGGGGCGGAGCAGCTCGTGCACGCCCGGCAGGGTTACCCGCCGTGACCGCGACCCGCGAGATCCGCCTGCTGCCACCTATCCAGTACCTCCTTGGCGAGTTCCCGGTAGGAACTCGCTCCTGTCGAAAGGGGGTCGAAACTGGTGATGGGCTCGCCGGCGACGGTGGCGTCGGGGAACCGCACGGTTCGGCTGATGACCGTGTGGAAGACCTTGTCGCCGAACCCCTTCACCACCCCGGCAAGGACTTCCCGGGTGTGCAAGGTGCGTGAGTCGTACATGGTGGCCAGCAGGCCATCCATCTGGAGCTTCGGGCTGAGCCGGCTGGAGACCTTGTCGATGGTCTCCATGAGCAGGGCCACGCCGCGGAGCGCGAAGTACTCGCATTCCAGCGGGACGATCACGCCGTCGGCGCAGGCCAGTGCGTTGACGGTAAGCAGCCCCAGGGACGGCTGGCAGTCGATGAGGATGACGTCGTATTCGGGGATGACAGGCTCGAGGACGCGGCCGAGCACGAACTCCCGGCCGACCTCGTGGACCAGCTGCACCTCAGCACCGGACAGGTCGATGTTGCTGGGCAGCAGGTCCATGCCGTCGACGCCGGTTTTGATCAGCACGTCGTGCGCGGTGGTGTTGCGCTCCATCAGCAGGTTGTAGACGGTGGAATCCAGCTCGTGCGGCTGGATGCCCAGGCCGACCGACAACGCGCCCTGCGGGTCGAAGTCAACGAGCAGCACCTTGCGGCCCTGCTCGGCAAGCGCGGCGCCAAGGTTGATGGTCGTAGTGGTCTTGCCCACGCCGCCCTTCTGATTGCACACTGCGGCAATCCGGGCGGGACCGTGCTCGAGCAGGGGCTCGGGGTCAGGGAACACGGGCAGAAGCCGACCGGTGGGACCATACACGCCAGGCTTGTACTCCAACACTCGGGATGCTGGCAAAGTTGCTGCACCTCCCAGCAGCCGCACGCAACGCGGCCGATGCCCGGACTCTAGGGCCTGCCCGACACGCCGGCAAGCCGACGCACCGTTGGTGGTACTAGTTGGCTCACTCGCGGGCGCGGGGGTGCGCGGCCGCGTAGACCTCGCGCAGCCGGTCCACGGTGACCAGGGTGTAGATCTGGGTGGTGGCCACCGAGGCGTGGCCGAGCAGTTCCTGGACGACCCGCACGTCGGCGCCGCCGTCCAGGAGGTGGGTGGCGAACGAGTGGCGAAGGGTGTGCGGGGACACCTCGCCCAGGCCGGCCCGGTCCGCCGCGGCGCGCAGCGCGCCCCAGGCGCCCTGCCGGGTCAGCCGCCCGCCACGGGCGTTCAGGAACACCGCCGGGCTGCCCGCGCCGCGGCGGGCGGCCGCGGCGAACACCGGCCGGGCCCGGACCAGGTAGGCCTCCAGCGCGTCCCTGGCGTAGCTGCCGACCGGGACCAGCCGCATCCGGCCGCCCTTGCCGGCCAGCCGGATCGCGCCCGGCACGCGGGCCCCCACGGCCAGGTCCAGGTCGTCCACGTCCAGGCCGGTGGCCTCGGAGATGCGCGCGCCGGTCCCGTAGAGCAGCTCGAGCAGGGCGCGGTCGCGCAGCGGGCCCGGGCCGTCGCCGGCCCCGGCCGCGGCCAGCAGCCGCTCCACGTCCTGCAGCGGGATCGCCTTGGGCAGCCGCCGCGGCGGGGCGGGCGGCCGGACGGCGCGGGCCGGGTCAGGCCCGGACAGTCCCTCGGCCGCGGCGAACGCGTGCAGCCCGCGGACCGCGACTACGGCCCGGCCGGCCGAGCTGGCGGCCAGCGGCGGATGGTCGGCGTCGCCCTCGCGCAGCCCGGCCAGGAAGCCGGCCACGTCGCCGGTGCGCACATCGGCGATCGAGGTGATGCCCGCGGCGCCCAGCGTCGCGGCGTACCGGCTCAGGTCACGCCGGTACGCCGCGACGGTGTGCGCGGCCAGGCCCCGCTCGACCGTCAGGTGGTCGAGGTAGCGCCGGGCCGCCACGGCGATAGTGGTCAGCTGAGCACCTCGGCCAGCGGCTTGTAGGACAGGCCGTGCGCCTCGGCGACAGGCTGGCAGGTGACCAGGCCGGCGTGCGTGTTCAGGCCGCCGGCGAACGACGGGTCGGCCCGCAGGGCGTCCCGCCAGCCGCGGTTGGCGAGCTCCACGGTGTACGGCAGCGTCACGTTGGTCAGCGCGTAGGTCGAGGTGTGCGGCACCGCGCCGGGCATGTTCGCGACGCAGTAGAACAGCGAATTGTGCACCCGGTAGGTCGGTTCGGCGTGCGTGGTGGGCCGCGAGCCCTCGAAGCAGCCGCCCTGGTCGATGGCGATGTCGACGAGCACCGAGCCGGGCTTCATCCGGGACACCAGCTCGTCGGTGACGAGCTTGGGCGCCCGCGCACCGGGCACCAGCACCGCGCCGATGACCAGGTCGGCGTCGATCACGGCCCGCTCGATCTCGTAGGTGTTGGACGCCACCGTCTGGCAGTGGCCCTGGTAGATCGCGTCGGCCTGGCGCAGCCGGGCGATGTTCTTGTCCACCAGCAGCACCTCGGACTGCATGCCCAGGGCGATCACGGCGGCGCTCATGCCGGACACCCCGGCGCCCAGCACGACGACCTTGGCCGCGTACACGCCGGACACCCCGCCCATCAGCACGCCGCGGCCGCCGCCGTCGCTCTGCAGGTGGTGCGCGCCGACCTGAGGGGCCATCCGGCCGGCCACCTCGGACATCGGGGCCAGCAGCGGCAGCGACCCGTCCGGCAGCTGCACGGTCTCGTACGCGATGGCGGTGACCCCGGCGGCCAGCAGCGCCTCGGTGCACTCCCGGGAGGCGGCCAGGTGCAGGTAGGTGAACAGCACCTGACCCGAGCGCATCCGGTGGTACTCCTCCGGGACCGGCTCCTTGACCTTCAGGATCAGGTCGCCGGCCTGCCACACGTCGTCCGCACCCGGCAGGATCCGCGCCCCCGCGGCCGTGAAGTCCTCGTCCGGGATCGACGACCCGACACCGGCCCCCTGCTGCACGAACACCTCGTGCCCGGCCCTGGTCAGCTCGTGCACGCCGGACGGCGTGATCGCGACCCGGTACTCGTTGTTCTTGACCTCTGCTGGAATGCCGACCTTCATGCCCTGCCCGTCCTTCCTCCAGCGCCAGGAACGCCTGGCCCCGTTGCCAGCCATCCTGCCCCGGGCCGGATGGCCCGGCTGCCCCGTCCGTCAGCCTCCCGGCTGGCTAGCCCACGGCAGCATCCCCTCAGCGTGGCCGAGGGCGGCATACGCGGACAAGATACCCAGCGCGGTGACACCGTTATGCAGGTCGCCGGCCTGGACCGCGGCAACCGCGGCGGCCAGCGGCACCCAGGCCACGGCCATGCTGGCCTCCTCGTGCTCCCGCACGAAGTTCAGCTGCCCGGCGGGCAGCGGCTCCAGGTCCATGGCCAGGAAGATGACGATCCGCTCGTTGCTGAACCCCGGCGAGCTGTAGATGTCGGCCAGCTGATGCCAGCGGGCCGCGCGGTAGCCGGTCTCCTCGGCCAGTTCCCGGCCCGCGGTGTCTTGTGGCGGCTCGCCGGAGACGTCCCGCAGGCCGGCCGGGATCTCCCAGAGCAGGTGCCCGGTGGGGTGCCGGTACTGGCGCACCATCAGCAGCCGGCTGGCGTCATCCAGGGCGACGATGGCCACCGCGCCGGGATGCTCGACCACCTCGCGGCTTGCGGCGGGGCCGCCGGGCATCTGCACGGTGTCGTTGCGGACCCGGATCAGCGAGCCCCGGGCCAGTTCCGCCGAGGCGGTCACCGGCCAGGACTCGGGCTTGTCCCGCAGGGGCAGCGGGCCCGGCCCGCCGTCGGCCCGCGCCACCAGGGCCGGGCCGGGGGCAGCCGCCCCGTCGCCGGTCACCCCGCGCCCTAGGCGCTGGCCGCGGCCCGGCGGACCGGCCCGGCCGGCGCGTCCGCCGCTGTGAGCCCGGACTGCCGCCGGGACCGGACCAGGGCCGCCGCAACCAGGCCGCTGAACAGCGGGTGCGGCCGGGTCGGCCGGGACAGGAACTCGGGGTGCGCCTGGGTGGCCACGAAGTACGGGTGCACGCTGGGGTCCATCTCGACGAACTCGACCAGCCGCCCGTCCGGGGACGTCCCGCTGATCGCCAGCCCGGCCGCCTCGAGCGCCTCGCGGTACTCGTTGTTGACCTCGAAGCGGTGCCGGTGCCGCTCCTGGACCAGGTCGGCCCCGTACAGCTCGCGGACCATGCTGCCCTCGGCCAGCACCGCCGGGTACAGGCCCAGGCGCATCGTGCCGCCCATGTCGCGCTCGCCGGCGATCACGTCCTCCTGGTCGGCCATGGTGGCGATGACCGGGTGCGGGGTGTCCGGGTCGAACTCGGCGCTATTCGCGCCGTCCAGGCCAGCCACGTTGCGGGCCACCTCGATGGCCATGCACTGCAGGCCCAGGCACAGGCCGAGGACCGGGATGCCGTTCAGGCGGGCGTGCCGGACTGCGCCGATCTTGCCCTCGATGCCGCGTACCCCGAACCCGCCGGGGATCAGCACGCCGTCCGCGCCGTCCAGGTGCCTCGCCGCGCCGTCCGGGGTCTGGCAGTCGTCGCTGGGCACCCAGCGGATGTTGACCCGGGCGTCGTTGGCGAACCCGCCCGCGCGCAGCGCCTCGGCCGGCGACAGGTAGGCGTCCGGCAGGTCCACGTACTTGCCGACCAGCGCGATCGTGACCGACCTGGCCGGCCGGTGCACCCGGCGCAGCAGCTCGTCCCAGTCGCTCCAGTCCACGTCGCGGAACGGCAGGCCGAGCCGGCGCACCACGTACGCGTCCAGCCCCTCGGCGTGCAGCACCTTGGGGATGTCGTAGATGGACGGCGCGTCGGCGGCGGACACCACCGCCTCCTCGTCCACGTCGCACATCATGCTGATCTTGCGCTTGAGGCTGCCGCTGATCGGCCGGTCCGAGCGGCAGACGATCGCGTCGGGCTGGATGCCGATGCTGCGCAGCGCGGCCACCGAATGCTGGGTCGGCTTCGTCTTCAGCTCGCCGGACGGGCCGATGTAGGGCAGCAGCGAGACGTGCAGGAAGAAGCAGCGGTCCCGGCCGATCTCGTGCCGGATCTGGCGGATCGCCTCCAGGAACGGCTGCGACTCGATGTCCCCGACGGTGCCGCCGACCTCGGTGATCACCACGTCGACCTCGGGCCCGGCCATCTCCTTGATCCGGGACTTGATCTCGTTGGTGATGTGCGGGATGACCTGGACGGTATCGCCGAGGTAGTCGCCGCGCCGTTCCTTGGCGATCACGCTGGAGTAGATCTGCCCGGTGGTGACGTTCGCCGAGCCGCGCAGCTGGGTGTCGAGGAACCGCTCGTAGTGGCCGACGTCGAGGTCGGTCTCGGTCCCGTCATCGGTGACGAACACCTCACCGTGCTGGAACGGGTTCATCGTGCCCGGGTCGACGTTCAGGTACGGGTCCAGCTTCTGCATGTTGACCCGCAGGCCACGGAGCTTGAGCAGCCGGCCCAGGCTCGAGGCGGTGAGCCCCTTGCCGAGGCTGGACGCCACGCCACCGGTGACGAATAGATGCCGGGTTGAGACGGGCCGTGATGCGTGCAATGCCGCCAAGCCGAGCTCCCGTGGTCGTTACGAAGCGGTGAATTTCCGCAGGTCCACGGACCCTCAGGATATCAGGCCACCGTGGGTGGGTCCCGGAATCGGCATGGCCGGCCCCGCCGGCGAGCCGCGCCTGCCGGCCGCGCCTAGATCAGACGGCGGTCGAGGAGTGGGAGTCGGCTGCGGTCTGGAGCTGTCCTGGCGTGTCCGTCACCACCTTGCCCTCGGACGCCTCGCCGAACCTGGCCAGCTGAACGGCGCAGATCACGGCGAGCGCGAAGCCGGCCGCGGCTACCGCGGTCAGCCCGGGCCGGGTGGTGTCGCCCAGGAACAGCACGCCAACCACGGCCGGCGGGGTGGTCTCGGCCAGTACCACGGCCGCCGTGGCCACGGTCACGCTGCCGCCCTCCAGGGCCGCCGCGTACAGCATGAACGACACGATCCCGGCGGCCGCCAGCGCGTAGCTGGCCGGGGACCGGATCAGCTGCTGCGGCGAGAACCCGGGCAGGATCCGGGCGGCCACGGCCAGTACCGCGTAGCCGAGCCCGGCGACCGCGCCGAGCGCCGGGGTGCGCAGCGGGCTGGGCAGCTTAGCCGCCGCGAGCCCGCCGACGGCGATGCCGGCCACGGCCACGATCAGCGCCATCTGGAAGGTCGGGCCGACCCGGGCCGCGCCCTCGGATCCGGCCGAGGAGCCGAGCATGCCGACGCCGGTGACCACGCCGCCGACCGCCAGCCACTCCCGCCAGCTCAGCAGGACATGCATCAGCCAGGCCGCGAACACGGCGGTGACCGCGAGGTTGGCCGCGATCATCGCCTGCACGGCGAACAGCGGGAGCTGGCGGAGGGCCACCAGCTGGGACAGGAAGCCGATCAGATCGAGGCCAAGGCTGGCGATGAAGCGCCACTGGTGCAGCATCCGCACCACGAGCCCCGGATCAACCCCGGCCGGGCCGCTGCCCGCGGGGCGAAGGCTGGCCGCACGGACCGACATCGCCTGGAGGACCGCGGCGACTCCGTAGCACAGGGCCGCCACCATCGCGGCTACGAGACTCGCCACCATGCTATCGACCTTACGCCGCCGCTTTGCGTGGCTGATGCACAACACCCAGACGGGAGTTACCTTGCGTTACCTGCGCAGTGCCGCAGTTACTTGAGGTCACGGACGAGGAGGGTGGCCAGCTCTCCCCTGGCCTGATCGGAGTCGGTGAACCGGACCGTCCGCATGCCCATCGCCGCGGCCTCGGTCAGGTTGTCGGTCCGGTCGTCGAGGAAGATCACCTCTTCCGCGGTGGCCTTGAGGATCGCCAGCGCGGCCTCGTAGCAGGCCCGCTCGGGCTTGGCCGCGCCGACCCGGGCACTGAAGATCAGGTGGTCGAAGTACCTGGCCACCGGCAGCTCGGTGATCGCGTCGGCGATCACCTCCGGGGCGTTGGAGAGCAGCGCCAGCCGGTGCCCGGCCGCGTTGAGCTCGGCGATCAGCTCGACCGTGCCGGGTTCCAGGTGCAGCCAGGAGTCGGTGTCCAGGCGGACCAGCCGGTCGATGTCGGCGCTGTCGTAGTCGGCGGTGCGGCCCAGGATCAGGCCCACCTGCTGCCAGTAGCGCACGGCGTCCAGCTCGGCGCGGTCGAACGCGGCGCGGCGCTGCCAGTAGGCGTCAGAGAACTTCGCCACCGGAGCGCCGGCCACCGCGGCCAGCGATTCGAGTTCCTCCTCGGACGGCCACTGGGAGACGACTCCCCCGTAGTCGAACAGCACCCATGCCATGCAGCCACTCTCACTCCGGGGCCCGGCTTCCCCGTCACTTCACTGCCGGGCATGGCCAGGTCGTGCCTGGCACACGAGGGACGTTAGCCGATCCAGCCGCCTATTGGGACTGTTAGCGGCATATGCACATTATCGGTTCACGAGGTATTGGACCGCCTCAGCTGGGGACCCGCGGGCCGGGGCAACTGGCGGGCGGGGTCCGGTCCGTGGAGGCGGGGTGGCAGGCGCCGGCCTGCCCGGGATGGCCCTGGTTCACCGGCAGCCGGAGCGGCGGCAGCAGGACGTCCTTGGCCAGTGCGACCCAGAAGCCGGGATGGCCGGCCGCGGTTCGCGGCTTGCCCGCCCCGGTCACCTGCTGGCAGCCGGTCACCCGCGCGGTGACGGTACGGAAGTGCCGGGACCCGGCGGTGAAGTACAGCTTGTAGGTGATGCCGATGTCGATCGGGCAGCTCCGGGCGCCGCGCGGGGCCCGGGGCAGCGCGCAGATCTCGGCGGCGACCTTCCGCGCGCGCACCGCGGCTACCCTGCTGCGGGCCCGCACGCCGGACTGCTCCTGGCGCAGCAGCGGCAGCACGCCCACCCGCTTGACCAGCAGGCTGGTCAGCTCGCCCCGGCTGGCGCACAGCCCGCCGTTCCTGACGGCCGTGCCGGTGGCGGCACCCGTGCCGCCACCGCTGCCGCTGCCCTGCCCGTTCGCGGCCAGGCTGCCGCAGGCGGTCAGCGTAGCGAGGGCAATGATGGCGGCGGGGGCCAGCAGCAGGCCCACGGGCCGCCGGGTCGCGCGGGGTCGGTACGGCCAGCGCATCGCGGTTCATCTCCCCTGGCGGGAGACTGCGGTCAGCCGGCCCCGCCGTCCTGAGCTCGTCGTCGCGTGCTTGCGTACCTTGGACGCACCCGTCCCGCCTCTGGTTCCCGGCCGGCGGAGCCGGCCGGGAACCAGCTAGCCGCCGGCG
>DASVBE010000045.1:0-3132 GCA_036375995.1 Streptosporangiaceae bacterium
AGCGCAGCGGCGCCGCCGTGGGCTCGATGGCCGGGGTCAGGGCGGTTTCGCCGCAGAGCCAGGCGTCGGCTGCGGCCGCGGCTGACCGGCCCTCGGCGATGGCCCAGACGATCAGCGACTGGCCGCGGCCCATGTCCCCGGCCACGAACACGCCCGGCACCGAGGTGCGGTAATTCGCGTCCCTGGCCACGGTCCCCCGGGCGGTCATCTCCACGCCGAGATCCGCGAGCAGGCCGGGCTGCTCCGCGCCGGTGAAGCCCATCGCGAGCAGGACGAGATCACAGGGCACTATCCGTACCGAATCCGCTACGGGCACGAACGTGCCCCCGGACGCTTCCACGTCCACCAGCCGCAGCCCCCGCACCCGGCCATCGGGATCAGCCAGGAACTCCTGGGTGGACACGGCGTACACCCGGTCGCCGCCCTCCTCGTGCGCGCTGGACACCCGGTACAGCATCGGGTACGTGGGCCAGGGCTGGCCGGACGGCCGGGTGGCCGGCGGCCGGGACAGGATCTCCAGCTGGGTGACGGACGCCGCGCCCTGCCGCAGCGCGGTGCCCAGGCAGTCCGCGCCGGTGTCGCCGCCGCCGATGATCACCACGTGCCGGCCCGCCGCGGAGATCGCGGGCGGGTTCGGCCCCGGGCCCGTGACCGCACTCGCAACCGCCTGGTTGGCCTGCGGCAGGTACTCCATCGCCTGGTGGATGCCGTCCAGATCCGCGCCGGGCACGGGCAGCGCCCGGGGCACGGTGCAGCCTCCCGCGAGGATGATCGCTGAGTATTCATTACGCAGTGCTGCGGCGCTGATGCCGTCCCCCGCGGTGATCCCGCAGCGGAATTCCGTCCCCTCGGCCGCCATCTGGGCCAGCCGCCGGTCCAGGTGCCGCTTCTCCATCTTGAACTCGGGGATCCCGTAGCGGAGCAGGCCGCCCGGCTGGTCAGCCCGCTCGAACACGGTGACCGCGTGCCCGGCCCTGGTCAGCTGCTGGGCGGCGGCCAGCCCGGCGGGCCCGGAGCCGACCACCGCCACCGGCCGGCCCGCGGCCCGGGCGGACGTCTGCGGCGGCTGCGCGGTGACCCAGCCCTCGGCCCACGCCCGGTCCACGATCTCCACCTCGACCTGCTTGATCGTGACCGGGTCGGCGCTGATGCCGAGCACGCACGCGGCCTCGCACGGCGCCGGGCACAGCCGGCCGGTGAACTCGGGGAAGTTGTTGGTCGCGTGCAGCCGCTCGGCCGCCTCCCGCCAGTCCCGGCGCCAGACCAGGTCGTTCCATTCCGGGATCAGGTTGCCCAGCGGGCAGCCCTGGTGGCAGAACGGCACGCCGCAGTCCATGCAGCGGCCCGCCTGCCGTTCGGTGTCGCCGCGGGACTGGCCGAGGTAGACCTCGCGCCAGTCGGTGATCCTGATGTCGACCGGCCGCCGGGCCGGCGTCTGCCGCGGCGTGGTCATGAAGCCCTTGGGGTCAGCCATCTGCGTCGTCCTTCGTGTTCGCGTCGCGGGGCGGGACGGCCGGTCAGCCGCTGGCCGCGGACATGACCGCGGTGTGCACGTCCCGGCCCTCGCGCTCGGCGTGCCGGGCCGCGGTCAGCACCCGCTGGTAGTCCCGCGGCATGACGCGGCGCAGCCGGGTCAGCGCGTCGTCCCAGCCGGCCAGCAGCCGGGCGGCTACCGCCGAGCCGGTCTCGGCCTGGTGCCGGGCCATCAGGCCGGCCAGGAACTCCGCGTCGTCGCGGGTGAGCGGCTCCAGGTCGGCCATCTCGGTGTTGACCCGGCCCGGGTCGGGGTCCAGCAGGTAGGCGATGCCGCCGGACATGCCCGCGGCGAAGTTCCGGCCCACCGGGCCGAGCACCACGACCCGGCCGCCGGTCATGTACTCGCAGCCGTGGTCGCCGGTGCCCTCCACCACCGCGGTCGCCCCGGAATTGCGCACGCAGAACCGCTCGCCGACCACGCCGCGCAGGAAGATCTCGCCGCTGGTGGCGCCGTAGCCGATCACGTTGCCCGCGATGATCTGGGTCTCCGCGGCGAACGGCGACTCCGGCGGCGGGGCGGCGATGATCCGCCCGCCGGACAGGCCCTTGCCCAGGTAGTCGTTGGCGTCGCCGGTCAGCCGCAGGGTCACGCCGCGGGGCAGGAACGCGCCGAACGACTGGCCTGCCGAGCCGCGGAACGACACGTCGATCGTGTTGTCCGGCAGCCCGCGGCCGCCCCAGCGGCGGGTCACCGCGTGGCCGAGCATGGTGCCGACGGTCCGGTTGACGTTGCGGACCGGCAGCTCGAGGGTGACCGGGCTGCCGTCGGCCAGCGCGCCCTCGGCCAGCTCGATGAGCGTGTTGTCGAGTGCCTCGGCCAGGCCGTGGTCCTGCCGTGTGGTGCGGCGCCGGGCCGCGCCCTCCGGGAGGCCCGCCGGGATGGCGAGCAGCGGCGACAGGTCAAGGCCCGCGGCCTTCCAGTGATCGCGCGCCGCGGCGGTGTCGAGCAGCTCGGCGTGGCCGACCGCGTCGGCCAGCGTGCGGAAGCCCAGCTGGGCCAGGTAGCCGCGGACCTGCTCGGCCAGGAACTCGAAGAAGTTCACCACGAACTCGGGCTTGCCGGAGAACCGGGCCCGCAGCTCGGGGTTCTGCGTGGCCACCCCGACCGGGCAGGTGTCCAGGTGGCACACCCGCATCATCACGCACCCGGCCACCACCAGCGGCGCGGTCGCGAAGCCGAACTCCTCCGCGCCGAGCAGCGCCGCGATGATCACGTCGCGGCCGGTTTTCAGCTGGCCGTCGGCCTGGACCACGATCCGGTCCCGCAGGCCGCTGCGCAGCAGGGTCTGCTGGGTCTCGGCCAGGCCCAGCTCCCACGGCGCGCCCGCGTGCTTGATGCTGGTCAGCGGGGCCGCGCCGGTGCCGCCGTCGTGCCCGGAGATCAGCACCACGTCGGCGTGCGCCTTGGCGACACCGGCCGAGATCGTGCCGACGCCGACCTCCGCGACCAGCTTCACATGGACGCGGGCAGCCGGGTTGGCGTTCTTCAGGTCGTGGATCAGCTGCGCGAGGTCTTCGATCGAGTAGATGTCGTGGTGCGGCGGCGGCGAGATCAGCCCAACGCCAGGCGTTGAGTAGCGGGTTTTCGCAATCCAG
>DASVBE010000108.1:0-5696 GCA_036375995.1 Streptosporangiaceae bacterium
ACCGGGACGCGGCCGTGGCCACGGCCGGCAAGATGGGCGCCACCGTGCTGGGCGAGTCGGAGAACCGGTTCACCAAGCTGGCCGACCTTCAGGACCCGCAGGGTGCGCGGTTCACGGTCAGCCAGTTCCTCGGCGTGCGCAGCTGAGCCAGGGGCCGGCCGGCGGCAACGCAATACCGGGCGCGCTCCGCGGCTGCCCGCCTCGGCGTGGCCGGGCTGCGGCTAGTGGAGGGCGGAGCTGACGGTGAGGGCGATGATCACTCCGGCTGCGCCTGCGGTCAACAGGGTGAGTACGACGCCGCGGCGAAGGAGCAGGAGCAGCGTGAGGGCGCCGGCCAGGACGGCGTATTGCCAGGGGTGGCTGAGTGCGCGGGTGAGCGGGATGGCTGAGCCGAAGATGGCGCCGATGGCGGCGGGGCCGGCGCCGGCCAGGAAGGCGCGGGCCCGGTGGTCGGCGCGGACCTGGTCGAAGCGGTTTCCGCCGAGCAGGATGAAGGCGAAGGAGGGGCTGAACGCGATCACTGCTGCGAGGATGCCCCCGGCCAGGCCGGCGGCGGCGTAGCCGACAACGGCGACGGTCTGGACGACGGGGCCCGGGGTGATCTGGCCCAGGGCGACGGCGTTGAGGAACTGGCCGCCGGTCATCCAGTGGTAGTGGCTGACGGCGTCGGACTGCATGAGCGGGATGATGACGAACCCGCCGCCGTAGGACAGGGCCCCGACCTTGAACGCGACCCAGGCCACCGACGCCAGCGCCCCGCTGCCCACCGCTGCTCCGGCCAGCACCGGCGCGGCCAGCACGGGCGCGGCAGCGATGCCATGGAGCCGGCTGTTATCGCGGTGCCGGCCGCTGAGCTGCACGGTTAGCTCAGTCAGGCCACAGCCCAGCAGCACCAGCACTAGCCAGGGGCCGAGGGTAGCGGCAGCGGCGGCCCCGGCGGCGAGGTATGCCGCCCAGCGCATGGTGCTGGTGCGGCGCTGCCAGCTGGCTCCGGTCAGGCCGGCCGCGGCCTGGATGGCCACGGCCGGGACTGCGGCGCCGGCTCCGGCGCCGGCCCCGAGTACCCATAGCGGGGGTGAGGTGGCCAGGAACAGGGCGGCCAGGGCCAGGATGACGATGAGCCCGGGGATGATGAACGCGGCGCCGCCGGCCAGGGCGCCGGGCCGGCCGCGCAGCCGCCAGGCGCAGAAGATGGCCAGCTGGGTGGAGGCCGGGCCGGGCAGCAGGTTGCAGGCGGCGATCGCGTCCTCGAAGTCCTGCCCGTCCAGCCAGCCGCGCTGCTCCACGCACAGCTCGCGCAGCAGCTTGATGTGGGTGGGCGGGCCGCCGAACCCGATGCAGCCGATGCGGCCCCATTCGCGCACGATCGTGGCCAGGGACACGCGCTGCGGGCCGGCGGGTGCCCGCCCCTGAGCAGATGCTGCCGCCTCGGGCGGGTCATCGGCGCCGGGGGCGGGCTGGGTCACCGCTGGCCTGCGGGCTCGAACAGCTCGACCACGTTGCCGGCCGGGTCCTCCATCAGGATCTGCTTGCCGCCCGGGCCGGTGATGATGTCGTTGCGGAAGCTGACGCCCTGGCTGCGCAGCTGGGCGACCTCCGCGGCGATGTCGGGGACGATCAGGTGGATGCGGTTCCACCCGCCGGGCCCGGGCGTGCGGCCATCGGGCATCGGCCGGCCCGCCGAGCTGGCCGGGCCGGCCAGCAGCAGCCGCAGGTTCCCGCGGGTCACATCAGCGAAGGCAGGCGCGGCGCTGGTGCGCAGCGTGAACCCCAGGGGCCCGGTGTAGAAGTCGATCGCGGCCTGCACGTCATCGACCATGTAGCGGACACCGACCATCTGCTGCGGATTGCTCATCACTCCTCCTGAATCGATGGGCGCGCGGGCGCCGTGCTGAGCGCGGCGAGCAGGAACCTGATGCGCGTATGCAGCTCGGCGGCCATGCGCTCGAACGCCGGGTAGGTGTCCTGCCCGGCCGTGCCTTCGGTGACCGGGTCGGGAATGCTCCAGTGCAGCTGCCGGGCGGGCCCGGGGAACTCCGGGCACACCTCCCGCACCCGGTCGCACAGCGTGATCACGAAATCGAAGGGCTGGCCTTCCAGGGCGCTCAGGTGCTGCGGCTCCCGCCCCGCCAGCTCGATCCCGTACCCGTGCAGGACCCGCACGGTGCTGGGGTGCAGGGGCTTGGGACGGCTGCCGGCACTGGTGACCTCGACCTGATCTGACTGCTGCCGCAGCAGGGCCTCGGCCACCGGGGAACGGGCGCTGTTGCCGGTGCACAGGAACAGCACCCGCCAGCCGCGCACTGGCGGCGCGGCCGGGACCGGCGCAAGCCGCAGCCCCGGGTGCAGCGCCGGGCCCGCGGCGGCCAGCGCCTCGGCGCAGCCGGCCAGGTCCAGGCGGTAGTACGCATCCCGGGCGTCAAACGAGCTTCGCCGCGCACCTACCAGGCCGGCTTCGCGCAGCTTGCGCAAGTGGTAGGACACCAGGTTCTGCGGCTGGCCCACCAGCGCGACCAGCTCACGAACCCGCCGGTCACTGCGCGCCAGCTCACCCAGCAGCCGCCAGCGCAGCGGGTGCCCCGCCAGCCGCACGAACAGCGGCGGCGCGGGCACAGACCAGGACACCACTCCAGCAATTTACATCAAAACGGTTTGATGGATCTACCGGCCGCGATCCCTACCGGGCGGTCCGGTCCCGGGATCGTGGGTCGCTGACCAGCGTGCCGCTGTGCAGCTGGCCGGCCATGGCACGGTCGCGCCAGGCCGCCGTGGAGTCGTAGAGCTCCTGCCCGGTGTCGACGGTGACCACCGCGACGCCCGCGCGGTTGCGCCGCAGCCGGGCCACGGTCACGCCGTCGGCGCGGACGAAGAACGCCGGCCAGGCGCTCTCCGGCGCGGACGAGTTCGGGCAGCTGATCCAGACATGGTTGCTGGCGGCCGCCGCGGTCATCGACGCGGGCATCGTGATCGCCGGGTAGGTGTGCGTGGCGGCCCGGTTGAGCCGCGCGAGCTCCGGGCCGATCGCCGTCCCGATCGCGCTGATCTGCTCCGCGGAGGCACTGGCCGCGTGGAAGGAATGGAACACGAGCTCGACGCCCTGCCGCCGGTAGTCGCGGTACAGCTCAGGGAAGCGGTAGTCGTAGCAGATCAGCGCCCCGCAGCGGACGCCGTTGAGCTCCCAGACGCTGGCGTGGTCGCCGGGGCTGTAGTGCAGCAGGTCGCCCGACCGGCCGTCCGGGCCGCCGGAGCAGAACCGCTTGTCGTACCGGTCGACGAGCCGGCCCGCGCTGTCGATGATCAGCAGGCTGTTGTGCGGCTTGTGGCCAGCGCTCAGCCGGTGGGCCGTGCCGACGACGACCCAGATCCCGGCCTCGCGGGCGCAGCGGAGCACCCCGTCGGTGGCCCGGCGCAGGCCGTCCCAGTCGAAGCCGGCGAAGGTCCCGAAGTCCGTCCCCGCGTAGCCCGACAGCGCCCCCTCCGGGAAATGCGCGACGTCGGCGCCCCGGCGCTTCGCCGCGCGCACCTGCTGCCGGACGTAGCCGAGGTTCGCCTCGATCTCGGCGCTCACCGGGAACTGGCACGTCGCGACCCGCACCACGCTCACTCCCCCAGGATGGCACCATGGCGGGTAATGCAGCTCACCGAACCGCCCCGGCTCCAGCCGCCGACCGTGGCCGTGCGTGAGTCCTGGCTGGCCGCGGAACGGGCGCACGTCGCGGAGACCGGCGCGTCCGTCAGTCTGCTCGACCGCGGCCTGGCCGACTTCGCCGGGCTGGTGGCCGAGCGCCAGGGCACGCTGATCATGTGGGCGGTGCCCACCACGATCTACTGGTACGTGTCCGGCGAGCATTACCTCGGCGAGCTAGTCATCCGGCACCAGCTGACCCCGGCGCTGTCCCGGTCCGGCGGGAACATCGGGTACAGCGTCGCCGCGGCCTGGCGGCGGCAGGGCCACGCCACCGCGATGCTGGCCGCCGGGCTGGAGGAGTGCCGCCGCCTCGGCCTGAACCGGGTCCTGATCACCTGCGACCCCGGCAACATCGGGTCCCGCAAGGTGATCCTGGCCAACGGCGGCATCCCCGACGCCCAGTCCGACGGCGAGGACCGGTTCTGGATCACCCTGGACGACGGCCCCGGTCCGGGCGTTTAGGTGCCTTAACGCGCTGTGGCGGGGCGGCCCTTCTAGGCTGCCGGTGACCTGGCTGCTGGCGAGCGGAGGTTGCCCGTGCTCTACCGGATGCGGATCTACCAGGCCGTACCGGAGAACCTGCCGCTGTTCCACGAGTTCTTCCGGCGCTGGCTGCTGCCGATCCAGCAGCGGCACGGGGCGCGGCTGATCGGCCGGTGGGAGACCGACGACGGCCGGGTGGTGGCGGTGTGGGAGTACGACGACCGGGCGGCCTACCAGCGGATCGAGTCGGCTGTCCGGCAGGACCCTGATCTCATCCTGGCCCAGCAGCACCGGGCCCTGCTGCCGCCGATCATCACCTCCAGAGAAGAGGTGTTCATGTCCAGCACGCTGCCCCCGGGCGCGGCGGCGCCGGTACCGTCGGGCGGGGCAACGATACCGAGGGGGAACGATGGGATCCGCAGGTGAGGTAATTGTCCGGCCGCTGACCGAGGCCGACCTGCCGGAGGCGGACCGGATCTGCCAGCTGGCGTTCGGCACGTACCTGGGCGCGGCCGAGCCGGAGAGGTTCTTCGGCGACGCGGCCATGGTGGCCACCCGGTGGCGGGCCGGACCGTCGTCGGTGCTGGCCGCCGAGGCCGATGGCCGGCTTGTGGGCTCCAATTTCGCCACCCGCTGGGGCAGCGTCGCGTTCTTCGGCCCGCTCTCCGTGGACCCCGCGTACTGGGACCGGGGCGTGGCCCAGCGCTTGCTGGAGCCGACAATGGCGATGATCGATTCGTGGGGAGTACGGTTCGCCGGGCTGTTTACCTTCGCGGCCAGCGCGAAGCACGTCGCGCTGTACCAGAAGTACGGGTTCTGGCCGAGGTTCCTGACCGGGATCATGTCCCGCCCGGTCGGCCCGCCGCCGGCGGCGGCGCCCGGCACGCTGATGTCCGGACTGGCTGCCGCGGACCGGGACGCGGCGCTGGCCGCGGCCCGCGAGCTCACCGGCGCGGTCTACCCCGGCCTGGACGTCAGCCGGGAAGTCACCGCGGTGCTCGAGCAGAAACTCGGCGATGTGGTGCTGACCGGCGCCGGCCAGGGCGCCCTGGACGGGATAGCGGTCTGCCACATCGGCGCGGGCACCGAGGCGGGCGGCGGCACCTGCTACATCAAGTTCGGCGCCGCCCGGCCCGGCTCCGGCGCGGACGCCCGGTTCATAGCCTTGCTGGACGCCTGCCACCGGCTGGCCGCCGCCCGCGGCGCCGCCACCCTGGCCGCGGGCGCCAACGCCGGGCGCGACCAGGCCTGGCGGGCCATGACCGGCTACGGGTTCCGGTCCGGCATGCAGGGCGTGGCCATGCACCGGCCCAACACCGACGGCTACAACGTCCCGGCCAGCTACCTGATCGACGACTGGCGCTAGCTGATCGCCTGCACCAGGCCGGGCGTGGCCGCCCGGGCCTGCTCGTTCCCGGAATCTACCCTGGCGCAGCCGGGCCCGGCCGGCCGCCGGGGCGGGCGGCCAGCCAGATCCGGATACCGGCCTGCGGGCCCCGGTACACTCTGTTCACCGGCGGGATCC
>DASVBE010000154.1:0-4957 GCA_036375995.1 Streptosporangiaceae bacterium
CTGCGAGCTGACCGGCCTGCCGCTTGCCGCCGCGGCGGGCGACGACGAAGAGCTCGCCGGGTACATGGCCAGGCTGAGGGCCGGCCCGGTCCTCGGCTAGCTTCCGGCCCGGCCGGCCGCTGCCTGGCTGGTGACCGGCGCTTTCCAGTCGAGCAGCTCGATGATGACGCCGTTGGGATCGCGGACCTGGAAGGCGCGCTCGCCCCATTCCTCGGCCCGGAGCGGCATGGTGATCTGGACGCCCTCGGCCTGCAAGCGGGCCAGTTCGCCGTCCAGGTCGTCGACCACAAAGGCCAGGATCGTCCCGCAGGCGTGGTCGTCGCGCTGGTCTTCGGGCAGCATCTCCATCCCGCGGCGCAGGAACACCACGTTCATGCCCGCGTCGTCACGGGCCAGGGAGACGAACCCGTCGGCCGACATCTCGGTGCGGAAGCCGAAGTGGGTGGTCAGGAAACCGCTTGCGGCGGCAACATCGTCAACGTTCAGCGAAATGGCTGAGGCGGTGATCTTCACGGGCCCTCCCTGGGCTCGACGGTGACGGCTAGCATCCACTCTGTACTATGTACAGAGTACAACGTACAACGATGGAAGGTGGTTCCCGGTGCTGTCCTCGCGCACCGGCGCCGGCGACCCGGCCCGGACCCTGCGGCTGCTGTGGCGGGACCCGGCTGCCGTCCCGCGGCGCGGCCCGCGCCAGGGGCTGACGATCGACGGGGTCGTCGCCGCCGCGACCGCCCTGGCCGACGCCGAGGGCCTGGACGCGGTGACGATGCGCCGGGTCGCGGCCCAGCTGGCCGTTGTGCCGATGACCCTCTACACGTACGTGCCCGGCAAGGCCGAGCTGCTGGATCTGATGGTCGACGCGGCTTATCAGGCGATGCCCCGGGCGAGCACGGCCGGCCTGCCGTGGCGGCAGCGGGTCACCGGGGTCGCCGGCGAGAACCGCGCCCTGTTCGAGTCGCACCCCTGGGCCGCGGCCGTCACCACCAGCCGGCCGCCGCTCGGCCCCGGGCTGATCGCCAAATACGAGCACGAACTGCACGCCTTCGAGGGCCTGGGCCTGGACGACATCCAGATGGATGCCGCGCTCACGCACCTGCTCGGCTTCGTCCGGGCCTGGGCCGGCACCGCCGCCGATGCCCGGGCCACGCGCCGTGATACTGCGCTGGACGAGGAGCAGTGGTGGGAGATCAGCGGGCCAGTGCTGCGCGTGGTCCTGGACCCGGATACCTACCCGCTCGCGACCCGCGTCGGAACCGCCGCGGGCACGGCGCAGCGCGGAGCCTACGACCCCGAGCACGCCTACCGCTTCGGCCTGCAGATGATCCTCGACGGACTGGCCGCGCTGATCGGCACGGCCGGCGGCGGCGCACCCGCCGGCGGTGCGCCCGCCGGCGGCTAACCCCGGACCCAGAAGTCGTGACGGTGCCGGCCGGGGCGGAAACCGGTTGCCTCGGCGAGAGCGGCGGCCTCGGTGAATCCGTGCGCCAGCCGGAGCGGGTCGTGGGCGTCGCTGCCGAAGCTGACCGCGGTCCCGCCTTCCTGGTGCCACCACCGGAGGAGGTCCGGGTGCAGCGGCAGCTGGGTGTTGATCTCCAGGGCCCGCCCGCTTCCCGCCAGGACCCGCAGCACCGCCCGGTACTCCTCCTCGAAGGCGGCCGGCGGGCAGGCCGCCCGGTCCCGCGGCCAGTACCGCATCGCGTAGTCGATGTGCGCCAGCGCGGCGAAGTCGTCCCACCCCTCGACCAGGCCCAGCAGCTCGGCCAGGTAGCGGCGGACCACGTCGGCCGGGTCGTGGATCCGGTAGGCCTCACCGACGTCGATCCAGATCCCCGGCCCGTGCGGAAGCGTGTGCTGCCCGCAGATGATCACGTCGAACTGGCCCTGGCGGAGCAGGCTGGCGGCCGGGCCGGCGTACCACTGCGGCTCGCTCAGCTCGACCCCGGACAGGATCTGCAGACCGGGAAAGCGCTCCCGGCAGCGCTGCAGGCACTCCAGGTAGCCCTCCAGCGGCATCGGCGGGGGCGCCAGCATCCCGTCGCGGACCCAGCGCCGGAACCGGCCGGGCAGCCGGGCCGGGTCGCTGAGCAGGGTCGCGGCGGTGAAGTCGGCGTGATCGGTGAACGCCACCGAGCGCAGCCCCAGCTCCAGGGCCCGCTCGCAGGTGCGCTCCATCGAGCCGTCCGGCGCGTCCCAGGACCATTCGCTATGCACGTGCCGGTCAGACGGGAGCACGCCCTCATGCTCGCACCCGGCCGCGCCGGGCCGGTGCTGAAGGTGCGGTTCCGCGGCATCGGGTAGGCAGGAACCCGACGACAACTCCCGGGGAGGTCCTGTTGGCTGCCGGCCGCCGCTACCTGAACCTGAACGTCTACCTGCGCAATTCGGGCTATCACGAGGCCGCCTGGCGGGTGTCCGCCGCGGATCCGGCCAGCGTCCTCGACCCGCGGCACTACGTGGGGCTGGCGGCTACCGCCGAGCGGGGCGTGCTCGATTCGATCTTCCTGCCGGACAGCCCCGGGGTCGCCCATTTCCGGTCGGAGTACCTGCCCGGCGCCGGCCTGGATCCGCTGCAGCTACTTTCCGCGGTGGCCACCGGCACGGAGCAGATCGGGCTGATCGCGACCGTGTCCACGACGTACAGCTACCCGTGGGACGTGGCCCGGCGCCTGGCCACGCTGGACTTCATCAGCCACGGCCGGGCCGGGTGGAACATCGTCACCACCGCCGAGCCCGCCGCCGCGGGCAACTTCGGCGACCAGCCGCACCCGCCGGCCGCGGACCGGTACGAGCGGGCCGGCGAGTTCGTGGACGTCGTGCTCAAGCTCTGGGACGCCTGGGAGGACGGTGCCGCGGTCATGGCCCGGGACACCGGCCAGTGGGCCGACCTGGACCGGCTGCACCCGCCCGGGCACCACGGCCGGTACTTCGACGTGGCCGGCTATCTCCCGTTCCCCCGGTCGCCGCAGGGCCGCCCGTTCCTGACCCAGGCCGGCACGTCGGCCGCCGGGAAAGCGCTTGCTGCGAGGTACGCCGATGCGGTCTTCACTCCGCTGGCCGCCATCCCGGCCGGCCTGGCGTTCCGGGATGACCTGCGCGCCCAGGCCGCGGCGGGCGGCCGGGAGCCGGGGCATATCCGGGTCCTGCCGGGGCTGTCGTTCCTGCTCGCGGGCAGCGACGCCGAGGCCGCCGCGCTGAAGGACGCTCTCGAGGCCGCGGCCAGCCCCGAGTTCCGCTGGCGCAACCTCGCCCACCTGGCCGGCCTGGACTACACCGCGATCGATCCGGACGCCCCGTGCCCGCCCGGGCTGCTCGCCGGGGCGCCCCGGACCAGCTTCGGCGCCGCGATCTCCCGGATGGTGGCGGAGGAGCCGGCCGCCCCGTTCCGCGCGGTGGCCATGAAGCTGTCCGCGCTGCCCGGCGGGCTCGACTTCACCGGCACGCCGGAAGGGCTTGCCGACCTGATCACCAGCTGGTGGGAGGCGGGCGCCGCGGACGGGTTCACGCTGATGCCGAACGTGCTTCCCGATCAGCTGACCGCGTTCGTCGATCACGTGGTGCCGATCCTGCAGCGGCGCGGCCTGGCCCGCACCGAGTACGCCGGGACGACGCTGCGCGACCATGCCGGCCTTCCCCGGCCGCCCGCCCGTCCGGGACCCGCGGCGGGACCCGCTGCGGCTCCCGCCGCGGGTCAGCCGAGCAGCTGAGCCATGCGGGCCGAGCGGGCGCGGGTCAGCCGAGCAGCTGAGCCATGCCGACCGAGCCGGGCGCGGTCTCGGTGAACCCGTGCCGCTGGTACAGCCTGCGGCCCGGCGGGTCGGCCAGCAGGCTGACGTACGCGCCGGGCGGGGCCTGCGCCCGGATCCGGGCCAGCAGCGCGCCGAGGATCGCGTCGCCCAGCCCGCGCCGCTGGTGCCCGGGAAGCACCGCCATGTCGACGACGTGGAAGTACCATCCGCCGTCCCCGATGATGCGGCCCATGCCGACGGCGGCGGATGTTTCCAGATGGATTACGGTTACCGCGGCCCACCCGCCGTTCAGGGCAGCGGCCGCCTGGTCCGGGCGGCGCGGGGACAGCCCGGAACGTTCTCGCAGGGCCAGGTAGTCCGCCAGCGGCGGCGGGCCGTCAAGCAGCCGGTAGCCAGCCGGGACACGGTCCGGGACGCCCTCTGCCTCGGTCATGGCAGCAAGATCGCAGACGCCTTCGTGCCGGGTCAACGCGGCCGTCTGAGGTGCCAGGTGACGGCCTGGCCGAAGCCGCTGCTGGCCGTCCACCGGACCCTGACGACCCTGACGCCGTCGGGGAGCACGGCGGTCACCGTCCCGGTGACGCTTTTCCCTGGCTGCAGCCGGAACACACACCGTTGGTGAAGGCGGGGTGGTGGCCGGCCAGCTCGGCAAAGCTCCACTGGTAGCGCTTTCCGTTCGAGCCGATGAGGACCGCGTCGTTGTAGGCGTCGTCATCGGTGGCCCCGCGTGCAGTTTTCTGTTCACGCGCAGGGCCCAGAAGAGCCGACCGGAACGCCAGGCGAGTGCGCGGAGGGCGGATCTCCCGGCCGGCTAGCGGTATGGCCCCATGGGTATTTTGCCGGAATGGCAGGGCCTGGGCAGCTAACGGCGCGGTACGACGAGTGGGCCGACTGGTACGAGGACTATGTCACCGGCGAAGCCCGCGGCTTCACCGAGCGGGCGGGCCGGGCGCTGGCCGCGGTCCTCGGGCCCGGCACCGGGCCGGCCCTCGACCTGGCCTGCGGCACCGGCGTGCACGCGGCCCGGCTCGGATCCCTCGGCTGGACGCCGCTCGGCCTGGACCTGGCGGCAGGCCAGCTGCGGCACGCCCGGCGGCGGCTCCCGGTGGTGATGGCGGACGCAGCAGTCCCGCCGCTGCGGCCGGCCGGGCTGGCGGCGGTGGCCTCGGTGATGTGCCACACCGATCTCGACGACTACCCGGCCGCGT